>JAGDMY010000130.1 GCA_017860765.1 Chloroflexota bacterium
CAATATAATGGGCGGTTCCATCGCGATTGATATTTTTAACGGAGGAAGGCTGAAAATGCCTGGCGCCAGGAAAGCCATCCTCACAACGGTGGGAGCTCCTGGCAAGCCATTTGCGCAAGGTTTCGTAGCCCGCATCGCCAAAGCCGTAAATATCCCGATACTGGGTAGTGGTGGGTTAATGAATTGGCAAGATGCTGTGGAAATGATGATGTTTGGGGCCACAACCGTATCATTCTGCACGTTATTATTTATTCAAGGGTTTGAAGCTATTACAGAAATTGAAAGTAACCTGAGATCATTTATGGAGCGTCAGGGTTACACCCGCATAGATGACTTCATTGGGATTTCTTTGGACTATATCATGTCAGAATTTCGCCTCGGGGAAATGATACCCAATGTGGCTATAATAGACCAGAAGAAATGTATTGGATGTGGGATATGCCTGAAACCAGCGCACTGCCTGGCGATTAAAATGGAGCAAGACCAGGTAATGATAGATGAGGAGGAATGTTTAGGCTGCGGTATTTGCACTTTGATATGTCCGGAGGGAGCCTTCTCTATGCGTGAAATATAGATTCTGTTCTAATGCCGTTGATGGGCCTGGAATCACCCCGGATGATGCCCAACCCCTTGATAAACAGGTAATAGCCTGCGCTTAATTCAGTAAGTAATCAGACGCGGTAAAAAGAGAATAATTTCGGGGAAAGCTACGACCAGTATCGTACAAACTATTTCTGCCCCCACGAAAGGCCATATTCCAAGACGTTGATACCGACGGGCGGCGTAATGGCACCCATCTCTACCACCAGAACTATAACGATGCCAAACCATATTGGGTCAAACCCCAAACCCGTTACTACGCCGTAAAGAATAGGGACAGTTAGCGTGATCATAGCCAAGGAGTCCATAAAGCAGCCGGCTCCGATGTAAGCGATAATGATGAAGGCCATAATCATCGTCGGGGAAACACCCAATCCCCCGATCCAATCCGAGAGTACAAAGGGTATCCTGCTGATAGCCATGAAGCGGCCGAAAAGGGTAGCTCCAGCCAAAATAAGGAATACCATGGCGCTAATACGGGTTGCCTCGCCGAGCGCCTTTTGAAAGCCCTGCCGGCTTAAACTGCGCCTGACCAGGGCTATAGCTAAAGCCCCGGCTGCGCCGATAGCACCCGCCTCCGTGGGGGTAAACCAGCCCACAAACATCCCTCCCATCACCAGTGCAAATAACAGGAGCATCTCTATAACCCCATTTAGAGATTTCAACCGCTCCCCCCAGCTAGACTTGATTCCAGCCGGCGCTAATCCAGGGTTAATGCGACACAATATATACACGGTCACAACAAAAAGAATGGTAAGAAGCACACCCGGCAGGATACCTGCAGCAAAAAGTTTACCGATGGACTGCTCGACAATCGACCCATAGACAATCAAAGTTCCGCTGGGTGGGATCATTATCGCCAGGCTGCCGGCCGCGGCTACACAACCCGTGGCCAAAGAATCATCATAATTGTACTTTTTCATCTCAGGCAGGGTGACTTTTCCCATAGCGGCAGATGAGGCAACGGTGGATGCGCATATCGCGCCAAAGAGGGCGCAGGCCACGGTAGTAGCGATGGCCAGTCCACCCCGATAGTGGCCCACAAATTTATAGGCCACGTTGTAAAGCCGACCACTGATCTCAGAATAGAAGGCCAGCGTCCCCATAAAAATAAACATGGGCAGGGTGCCAAGGTTATATGAGGAAAAGATCCCCCAAAAGTCTTTAGCCAGAAGGGTCAGTCCTCCATCCACCGAATTAATCAACGAGAAGCCCACGAAGCCGACTAGCAGCATCACAAAAGATACCGGTATCCGCATAAATAGAAGAAAAACAAGAACGACAATTCCGATGACGCCGATAACGACCGGGCTCATCCTTTCACCACCTTAACCAGCGACTTAATAATATCCAGAAAAATAACCAGGCTTAATAAAACTACCCCCAGGGATACTACAAAAACAAAAGGATAAAAAGGAGTGTAAGCGGTCATGGAAAATTCGCCGGAGACCCAGGCGCTGCGGCCGTAAACTGCGGTCTGCCAGGCAACAAGGCAAAAAACACCCAGACTGAGAACGCCCGCGATAATACCAATGATTAATTGAACCCGCTGTGGCAGGCGGTCTATAAATAGCTCCACAGCCACATGGCCCTTAACTAAAGCCACGTAGGCAATGCCGAAACCGGCCAGCACTGCAGCCGTAAATCCGACAAAGTCGTAAGCGCCGGTGATAGGATGCCAGGCTTTACGTAAAATAATATTTATAACTAAGATGGCCATCATGGCCAATACACAAAACTGGGATACCCTGTAACCGGATTTAACTAATATGCTAATAATGTGCTCAAAGCGAACCATTTATCCTTTACCTCACCGCTATATACAACAAAGGGGTACACGTTTGAATGTTATTTCAAACCTACCCCCTTGTTTCGATTATTTTTTCCGGGATATTTTTTGGAATTTAGGGTTTCCAGGTTCCATAAGTCATAGCCACTGATTCTGCCGCAATCTTTCCGGCTTCCTGAACCATCTGCTGACCGGGAAAACCTTTGCCGTCCAGCTCAGTTTTTATATAATCTGCGATCACTGGCTTGAATTTGTCGTTCATCAAGGCTATTTCGGAGGCAGGCAGTTCAATGATCTCGTGCCCGCCTGGCTGCGACTTGGCATATTCATAGCCTTCCTGCTGATAATACTCCCAGATTTCGCCGGTCCTTTTCGCCGCTGCGTCCGACACGCTGTCGATAGCCGCCCGCAAGTCCTCGGGTAAACCCTGGTAAGTATTTTTGTTCATGATGATTGTCTGCAAACCGAAATAAAGTCCCGGGACTAGCGTAGAATAATGGAATATTTCATTCAGCTTCCAGGCTTTAAGTGTCTCGGCCGGGCCGACCATAGCTTCAAAAAGGCCTTTTTTCACGGATTCATAAACCTCTCCCATAGGTACATTGAAGGGTTCAGCCCCCAGCGCCTGGACCCCTCTGACGGCACCTCTTATTTTTAGCCCCTTCATATCTGCTACGCTTTTAACCGCTTTAGATGAGTGGAGCGCTCCCGGGCCAATGCCATAAGTATAGAGGACTTTTACATCCTTGAATTCCTGAGGCTGGTACTTCTTATAGAATTCCCAGCCGGTGCGAGCGCCATCATTGCAGTTCTTCTGGGGAGCTACACCCGATACCAACAGAGTAGACATCACCGGGAAACGGCCGGGTGTGTATTCGGTGGCCATCTGCCCGACATCGGCAATGCCCTTGGCAACTCCATCATGAATGTCCGGAGGAGCCAGTAAAGTCCCCACGGGGAAAAATTCCGGCTTAAAAGTGTATTTCCCTTTTGTGGCCTCCTCAACCAGTTTAAAGTAGGCGGGAAACTGCTGGGTCTGAACATAGTTTGTAGCTGGCATATAGGTGGCTATTTTCAATGCAATGGTTGTCCCTGCAGGTGCGGCAGCCTGAGTGGTTGGGGGGGCTGAGGATGAAGCTGGCGGGGCCGCGGATGGTGTCGGGGAAGGGCTCGAAGAACAGGATATTGCTGAGGCCAGGACAAGTGATAGGATGACGAGGACTGACAGTAGAACCGGAAGCTTTTTCATCTTAATTCTCCTTTATCAGTTATATCGAGACCAGAGGTCAGTATTTCTTATTTTAGCCCTGTACCGTCTTGCTTTTGGAAACTTAGCCATGCCACTGGATTTGGTGGTTAAACAGGAGAAATCAAAGATACCTGCTTATGTGACATCAATTGCGATAGGCATACGTTAACACATTATTTATTCATTGTCAACGCTGAATTTCGCTGAATTAGCTGGCTGAATTTTATAAGAATGACCTTGCTCTGGTAACTTCACACTTGATGATTATATAATTGTTTTTATGGCATTGGATGTTAATTTATTTTAACCTGAATATGTAAAAAGGGAGTTAAGATGAATATCAAGAAGATCGAATCTAGAATTGAAGAGCTGGAGGCTAAAGTCAAGTTATTCCAGGACCTCGAAGACATTAAGCGTTTGCAAAGATGCTATGGTTTTTATTTGGAGCATTGGATGTATGAAGAGCTCATAGACTGTTTTGCGGATAGGCCGGATACCGAGTTGAATATAATGGTTGGCATTTATAAAGGTAAAGAAGGAGTGAGAAGGTATTTCTCCGGCGAAAAAACCCGCAGTTTAGACCCGGAAGTCTTGCACCAGGTAATGCAGCTTTCAGGTGTGGTTAATGTAAATGCTGATGGCAAAACGGCTGAAGGCCGCTGGTATGGATTTGGAGCTATGGCCTTGCCTACCAGCAAAGGCATATTGCAAAATATAACCGGTGGCATTTATACCAGTCAGTATATCAAAGAGGACGGGAAGTGGAAGATCTGGAAATTGATGTGGAATCCGGCTTACAGTTATCCTCCCTCAGAAGGCTGGGTTAAACCACAACGTGTCGGAAAAATAACCGTTGAAGATCTTCCTAAAGCTCCACGGCCCGATAAACCGAGGGCTGTCGAGTCACGCTATCCTTCGGGGTATATTGTTCCTTTCCACTGCCGGCATCCGGTGACGGGAAAAGAGACTTCAGAAAAAAAACATAATGCTCTCTTAAAAAACCAGAGGGCAGTCAAATTAGCAGAATGAATTGGATAAGTAAAAGAGGAGGTCGTTTATGACACTTACGCTTCAAGAGCTTGAGAAGAGGGTCAAGGTACTGGAAGATATCGAAGAGATAAAACAGATGCACATCAGATATATCCTTGACCTCAACCACCAGGATTTCGAGGGGATGATAGAGTGCTTCACGGATGACGCTGTTTTCGACTATTGGGACCATCGTGAAGGCAAAGAGGAAATTGCCAAATTCTTCAGAAAAATGGCTGCCGACCAACGTAAAAATAAAGTCTGGAAAGGAGGCCAGATTCTGCTTCACCCTCTAATCTCGGTTGATGGAGACACGGCCAAAGGCAACTGGACCTGGTACCGACTCACGGGGCATGGGACCATCCAAAAATTCACTTCGGACCAAGGGCTGGAAATACCCTTTCCGGTGCCCTTTCCGGGTTTCTACACCATGGAATACAGAAGGGTAAACGGGAAGTGGAAGATGTCTAAATTCCACCTCACCCATGATTGGCCAGGTAACCAATGGCCCAGGCGACGATCCACCAAATTCAAATTACCCTGACCTGTCTTGATTACGGGGCCCAAGGGCGATTAAATTGCTCTCTAGAATATAATATTGGATCAAACGGTCACCTCGGCGGTATTGACTGAAGTGCCTCGAATGAAAACGATAGACAACCTGTCGCCCTGTTTGATCTTCGCCATGAGAAGCTCGAGGTGGGCCGCGCGAGAAACACCCTGATTGTTCATCTGGATGATGACGTCACCCACGGCCAGCCCTGCCTTTTCGGCGATTGAGCCGGGCTTTATCCGGCCCACATAGGCGCCAAAGTTGATGGGTATCTCCTTCTTGCCGGCTTTACGCACGTCCGCCACCGCTGCCCCGAACTTGAGGGGCGCAGCAGCCTGTGCCTGGGCGAT
>JAGDMY010000131.1 GCA_017860765.1 Chloroflexota bacterium
GACGATGGCGCCAGTTTCCGCGGCCAGGCGGCGCCTGGCCCTCTGCCTCTCTTCCCAGGTAACGGAAAGCTTAGCCTGCCTCATATGCTCCCCAACCCTGTTTCGGTTCTGCTTATGCCATTAAACAGTGTAGCAGATCACATCTTATTCGTCATTGGGGGGCATGGGCAAAGGGTAGATCCCGCCCCTTGCATGGATCGTAAAATCGAGCCTGAGTAGGCCTTTGGCACAGGACTGAGAGCGTACCCGCCAGGGTATCACGAGGCAAGGGGAATTTTGGGTTTAGGCTCCCTCAGCCAGAGGGAGTGGCTTTTTTTGTTTACTATTCTAAGGGAAAAGCTCCACTCCGGTTGGCCTCCCGGAGCACCTTCATTAAGCCCGATCAGATCATCCAGGGTTTCTTCCAGGGGAGAACTCCGACCAAAGCCAACTATTTGCATATCCAGAAAATCAGGGTCCGGGCTGTCACAATTGGGCTTATAAGTCAGACCATCTGGTGTAACAAAAATGTATTTCTTCATCTTACACCTTCCTCAGTAATATTCGGCCCTTTTCGACCCGTTTACAGCTAATTCTCTTATAATTATTTTTATTATATACCTTAGGCCCGGTCTAGCACTTGGTATAGCCGCAACCGGGACAAACAAAGCAACCCTCTGCGTATACCAGCAAGGTGGCACACTCAGGGCATTGCCCCGCCATATTTTTAACCAGTCCGTAGTCCTGCACCTTGGACCTGTCTTCGGCGTTATGACCGTTGCCATTACCTTTAGCATTGGCGCTAAATTTTTCCAGAACACTGGCAATAGCGTCAGCACAGGAAAGCACTGACTTGCCATCCTCCCAGGCAATGGACGGGCAGCGGATCCCTCTGAGCTGCCTGACCACAGCCTCAACATCCACACCAGCCCTCAAGGCCAGAGAGATCAGTCGGCTGGTGGCCTCCAGCTGAGCTGAGGCACAGCCCCCGGCTTTCCCCAGAGTGGAAAATACTTCGCAGATTCCCTGTTCGTCCGAGTTTACAGTAACATAGATATTCCCGCAGCCGGTCGTGACCTTTTCCGTGATGCCGTGAGTTACCTTGGCCCTCCTCCGCGGGGTCCGGGAGACAACACCCTCGGCCGGGGCGGCTTCATCCTTCTTTTCCTTGCCGGTGGTCAAGACCTGCCCCTGGCGGCTGCCGTCGCGATAAATGGTGATTCCCTTTAAACCTTCCTCGAAAGCCATCAGGTAGACTTTGGCCACATCTTCACGTGTAGCTTCGTTGGGGAAATTGACCGTCTTGGAAACCGCGTTGTCGGTGGACTTCTGAAAAGCGGACTGCATTCTGACGTGCCATTCCGGCGAAATCTCGTGGGCTGTCACGAAAGTTGTTTTGATTTCCTCAGGAATACCGGCAATATCTTTAAGATGTGCGCCCTCCGCCAGTCTTTGCATCAGATCTTCAGAATAAAATCCACACCGCCGGGCAGTTTCCTCAAAATAGGGATTGACTTCTATTAAATGGGCCCCATCCAGAATATTTTTGGTGAAGCTCAGGGCAAAGAGCGGCTCAATTCCGCTGGAACACCCGGCAATAATGCTTAGAGTGCCGGTGGGGGCAATGGTGGTGCGGGCGGCATTCCTGACTCTGGGGCCGCCAGGTACGTCATAGATGCTGCCCTGATAGGCCGGAAAAACGCCCCGTTCAGCCGCCAGCTCCTGCGAAGCGTTCAGGGCCTCCTGGCTGATAAAGCGCATCACTTCGGTAGCGATGTTGAGCGCTTCAGTGGTATTATAAGGCACTCCCAGCTGCAGCAGCATATCGGCAAAACCCATCACTCCCAGGCCTATCTTGCGAGTCTCCCGGGTCCGGCTTTCGATCTGGGGCAAGGGAAATTTGTTAACGTCGATGACATTATCCAGAAAACGTACAGCAGTATGAACAGTCTTGGCAATCTTCGGATAATCGATTTCGCATTTTCCCCCCCTGCTTTTAAGCATGTGAGCCAGGTTGATGGAGCCAAGATTGCACGATTCATAGGGTAGCAAGGGCTGCTCGCCGCAGGGATTAGTACTCTCAATTTTCCCCAGCTGAGGGGTGGGATTGTCCTGGTTAATGCGGTCGATGAACACAATGCCCGGGTCACCGGTCCTCCAGGCCTCATCCACGATTTTGTCGAATACCTCCCTGGCATTAAGCTTTCCGAAGATTTCCTGCGTATGAGGGTTGATAAGGTTATAATCGCTGCCGCTCTTAACTGCCCCCATAAATTCACTGGTTACCGCCACGGACAGATTAAAGTTGGTCAATGAAGTCATATCCTCTTTGGCTGCGATAAATTTCAAGATATCGGGATGGTCCACACTGAGGATGCCCATATTAGCCCCCCGCCGCATTCCACCTTGCTTGATGACGTCGGTAGCGGTATCAAAAGCGCGAATAAACGAGACCGGACCGCTGGCAATGCCACCGGTTGAACCAACCCGATCCCTCTCCGGCCTCAAACGGGAGAAGGAAAAACCGGTGCCTCCTCCGCTCTTGTGGATCAGGGCCGTGTACTTCACGGCATCGAAAATTGACTCCATGGTGTCCTCGACGGGGAGAACAAAGCAAGCTGATAGCTGCCCCAACTCCCGTCCGGCATTCATTAACGTGGGAGAGTTGGGCAGGAAATTCAGGCTCGTCATGACCTGATAGAACTCCTCTTCCCTGGCCTTAACATCAGCTCCGGTTTGATAGTTCAGGTCAGCAGCCGCGACGGTCTGTGCTACGCGGCGGAACAATTCGGCAGGCTTTTCAATCACCTTGCCGTTTTTATCCTTCATTAAATATCTTTTTTCCAGGACCTGCAGGGCGTTGTCTGTCAGGTTAATTCCATTGATAGGTTTCGTTTTAGCCATGGTGGTCTGCATTTTGGGTTGGTTCTCCTTTTGTCCGCCTGAGGCAGAGTCTTCTTTCGCCAGGATATCCTTCACCATGCTTTGAATTTCCGAGACAGAGGGCATATATCGGGCCTTGTTTCGGGGTCCCGGGATCAATTCTTCCATCCCGGGTAATGACCGCTGCTCGGTACGCTCAATTACTTGGTCAACAATGGCTTCAATTCTCTTTCTGTCGGAAATACCCATTGACTCAGCAGCTGAGAAAATAGCCCTGGCAATCTGAGTCCGGTTGATAGGCACGGAGGCTTTACCTCCTGATGAATTATTCTGTGTCATGGGTTGGTTCTACGCAGCCTCTCCGGAAATCCGGCAATTTTATTTTCGGGGATTAAGGGCAACTGGCCCGGCAATTGGGTTTTTTCCTTTTGTGTCACCACCAGGTTGTCTACAGCTTCTTTCAGGGCTCTGATATCGGCAAACTCGCGATATACGCTGGCAAAACGTATATAGGCAATATTATCGAGCCCCTTCAACTTTTCCATGACCAGGTCGCCGATAAGCGAGCTGGGGACCTCAGCCCTGCCCAGGTGATATAACTCTGCTTCTATTTCGTCCACCAGCTTCTCTACGGTACCAGTTGGCAAAGGACGCTTTTCGCAGGCTTTCCGTATACCGTTAAGCAGCTTCTCCCGGCTGTATTCCTCGCGACGCTGGTCTTTTTTCATTATAAAGAGACTGGCCGGTTGTAAACGTTCATAGGTGGTAAATCGAGAATTACAGCTTAGGCATTGTCGTCTCCGGCGTATCCCCTGGTCCACATCGCGCGAGTCTATTACTTTAGAATCTGAAAAACCGCAAAAAGGGCAATTCATTTACCATAACACCTACACATTGTGGTGCACAAGTATTTTTACCACAACAGATAGTGTTTGTCAAGAGGTTTTTAACTAAAATTTGGAACTGCTATAGCACAAAGGATGATCCTTTAGTACTAACCCGCCGCGCCAATTCGGCCACTATGTCTGTCTTCGCCAGAGTGTAGCTTCAAGGGCCATTTGATACAAAGGTGAAAAACACCCCTCCCCCGTACCTGGAGGGGGAGGGGTGGAAAAGGAGGCTTATTTACGCATGGCAAAATCTCCATCAGCCCGACCCTTAGCGGACCCGGTTTAACCCCGGTCTTGAACCCGATAGCCGGTTAAGATTAAGTCTTTACCTCAGTCCTGGTGGTCTCAGGGGTTAGCGAAGGCATTATCCTCCTTTGATTGAACAAAGGCCGGCGCATGAATGACGGGACATCCAGCTCATCTTCCACTTTCAGGCTCTTCAGCAGTCGGGTGATTTCCTCATCTTCCATCTTGCCCAGCATGCTGGCCTGAGCGAACCCGGTAGCAATCAAGGTGATTTTAAGTTCCTTCGCCATCTGTTCATCGCTGCGGACGCCGAAGATGATGTTGGCGGCCGGGTCTACAGCTTGCCGGATGACCTCAGCAGCCTGGTTGACCTCATGCAAAGTCATAGTGCTGCTGCCGGTCACATTAAACAGGACTCCCTTGGCCCCCTTGATGCTAACGTCCAGTAACGGGCTGGCCAGCGCGTCTTTAGCGGCATCCACTGCCCGACTGGCGCCAGAGCCGATGCCTATAGACATCCAGGCAGGACCGGCATCTTTCATAATAGCCTTAACATCGGCGAAGTCCAGGTTAATCATGCCTGGAACGGTAATTACCTCGGAAATGGCCTGAACACCATGTCTCAAGCATTCATCCGCCTTGCTGAAGGCACTCTCGATGCTGGTCTGCCTATCGCACAGTGCTAATAGCCGATCATTGGGGATAATGATCAGGGTATCGCACTTGCTAGCGAGGCGCGCGATCCCCTCCTCGGCGTTCTTCAAACGGTGTCGCCCTTCAAAACCGAAGGGTTTGGTCACGATAGCGATAGTAAGAGCCCCACTCTTTTTGGCTACCTCGGCTACTACTGGAATGGACCCGGTGCCGGTACCCCCGCCCATGCCAGCGGTTACAAAGACCATGTCCGCACCTGTAACCAGCTGCGTCAGCTCGTCGCGGCTCTCTTCGGCTGCCTTCATGCCGACGATCGGGTCTCCCCCAGCCCCCAACTGATTGCGTTGCAGCCCCCCCCACCCATACCGATGACTTTGATTTTGGCCGGTGCCTGTGCGTAACTAGATTTTGCCATTTTCTCTCCTTCCTTTTTTTATTTATTTATATTTTGAGTGTGTTATTTTCGGTTAAAGAGCATCCTTAATCTGGATACCATACCCAGCACTCGCAGGAACCCCAGCCGCCGGCTTTGCCAGATCGGAGGGTTATCGTTCCTGGCTGCCCACAGGACCAGTCCTACAGCGGTGGCATAAGCCGGGTTGCGCAATGCGTCCGGGATTCCGGCGAGATTTTGCGGTGAACCTACCCTTACCGGCAAACGGATCATATCGCGGGTCAAAGAATCTATGCCGGAGAGATTGGAGCTTCCACCGGTAAAGACCAGTCCGGCCGGAACCAGCTGCTCATATTCTGTCTGGGGCAGTTCCAGCATTACCAGGCGCACAATTTCTTCAATTCGAGCCCGCACTATATCACACAAATCCTGATATGAGACTCCATGTCCATCCTGGAGCATCTCTTCAGGAGTTTGCCTTTTGCCCTCATAAACCGGCATCACACTGGCATACCTTTTCTTCATGTCCTCAGCGACATCGAAAGGAAGTCCCAGCCCCATCGCCACGTCCCGGGTAAGCTGGTATCCCGCAACAGGTAAAACAGCTGTATGCCAGATGCTGCCATTGCGGAAGATGGCGACATCAGTCGTCCCCCCACCAATATCTGCCAGTATGACGCCGGCTTGCTTTTCTTCTTCCGTCAAGACCGCTTCGCTGGAAGCCAGGGGTTCGAGAACGATATCATCTACGTCAACTCCTACGCTGCGGACGCACTTGATGACATTTTGGACTGAGGTCACGGCTGTGGTT
>JAGDMY010000132.1 GCA_017860765.1 Chloroflexota bacterium
TTTGATGGCAGGAACTTTTCTGCTGATACAGTCCGCACTGACCCGGTATCCGATTTGGCAGTTTTGAAGATAAACGGCCAGAGTTTGCCACCCGCCCTGAAAGTGGGTGACTCATCAAAGCTGAAACGGGGCAACCTGGTAGTAGCCATTGGCAACTCCCTCGGCCAGGGAATAGGCGCCACCAACGGAATAATCAGCGCTATGGGAGTTTCCGTAGAAGTAGACCAGGGCCAAACTCTCTACGACCTCATTCAGACCAATGCCGCCATAAATCCGGGGAACAGCGGAGGCCCCCTGGTAAACATGGCCGGGGAAGTTGTCGGTATCACCAGCATCAAGGTAGCCCAGGTAGGCGTGGAAGGGATGGGTTATGCCATCAGCTCCAAGGTGGCAATCCCGATTATTAACGAACTGGTCACCAATGGCTACGTTACCCGTCCCTGGTTGGGCGTAGGGCTATATACTGTCGACCGGACCGTGATACTCAGATACAAGCTGGCAGTTGACAAAGGCGTTCTGGTAACCGAAATAGTCAGCGGAGCTCCGGCGGATGTGGCCGGAATTAAAGCCGGTGACGTGATCACCAGCATCGACGGTAAAGATGTAGCTTCCCAGGACGACCTGGTGCAGATCATACGCAGTCACAAAGTCGGTGACTCAGTGAGTGTAGTTTACTGGCGCGGCAACAGCCAGAATTCCACCAGCGTCAGTTTAGCCCAGGCACCACCACCGAGTTCTTCTTAGGCAGGTTCCTTTTTCACCCCGAGCCGCATTGCGTGGCCGCTTAGCTTGAAGTTTTCTGCGTAAGTTCCTTGCTGCGGAACTCCCGAGACCAGCTGGCGTGACAGGGTTTCCTGCCTGATATACGCGGAAAAGCCCCCTATCACCTGCTGGATATAGTCATCGCCCTCGTAGTAGGTCGAAATATAATCGGCGATCTCAAACCCGGCTGATTTCCGCATAGTCTGAAGGCGGTGTACTATCTCCCGGGCCATTCCTTCGCCGGCCAACTCGGGTGAAATTTCTGTACAAATGGCTACCGCAGTTTCTCCCTCGGCCAGGGTGATATAGCCAGGTTTTTCCAGCTCAGCGGCGCTATCCACAAAATCTATATCCTTAACATTCAACTCATCCAGAATTTGCGGCTTCAAATGCTCCAGGCCCTCACGATCGGTCTTCGATTTTACTGCCACAACCACCCTCGCGAGCGGCTGGCGAACTTTAATACCCGCCCCGCTGCGAACCGCCCTGCCCAGGCTGGAAACCTTAATGGCTTGCTGAGTAGCAGACGATAATTGCTTATCAATTTTGCCCTTATCAGCGACCGGGAAATCTGCCAGGTGCACACTTTCGGGAGCCCCGGGGAACGCCAGGCAGACCAGGTTCTGGTACATTTCTTCGGCTAAGAAGGGCATAAAAGGGGCCAGCAATTTGGTAAGAGCCACCAGACAGGAGTAGAGGGTATTGTAAGCTGAGATCTTATCACTGTCATTACCACTTTTCCAGAAACGCCGTCGGCTGCGGCGCACATACCAGTTGGAGAGATCGTTCACGAAACTCTCTATTCTGCGTCCGGCACCGGTAGGGTCGTAGTTGTTCAGACTGTTGTCCACATCTGAGATCAGCTGATTTAGCTCAGAGATAATCCATTTATCCAGTTCAGCTTCAGAGGAGTAATCCGTTTCTGATTTGGGTATATAATTATCGATATTAGCGTATAAAACAAAGAAGGAATATACATTCCAGAGAATCAGCTGGAAACGGCGTGTTATCTCCCCTACCAGGTCTTCAGAAAAACGTTTCACATTGCCTGGAGGTGTAGCCGTAAGACAATACCAGCGCAGGGCGTCGGCGCCATACCTGTTGATGACCTTCCAGGGGTCGACCACATTGCCCCGACTCTTGCTCATCTTCTCCCCCTGGGCATCCAAAATGTGCCCCAGGCAGATCACATTTTTAAAACAAATCTGATTGAACAGCAGAGTCGATATGGCGTGCAAACTGTAAAACCATCCCCGGGTCTGGTCAACCGCTTCGCAAATATAATCCGCCGGAAAGCGGCCATCCTCAAAGATTTTCTGGCTCTCCGGATCGGAAGGATAGTGGTATTGAGCTATAGACATATCCCCCGAATCAAACCAGCAATCGATGACCTCCGGCACTCTTTTCATCAGACCGCCGCATTTTACGCAACTCAATTTTATATCATCGACATTGGGACGGTGCAGACCCAGATTGGAATTAGCAATCGCCTTGATATCAGCAGCGGACTTTTGGGCCAGCTCATCGATGCTGCCAAGGCATTCACAATTTCCGCATGACTCACAGCGCCAGACGGGCAAAGGAGTACCCCAATACCTTTCGCGGGAAAATGCCCAGTCTACATTATTCTGAAGCCAATCGCCGAAACGGCCACTCTTGATATGTTCGGGATACCAGTTGATTTTTTCATTGTTAGCGATCAGCTGGTCTTTGACGGCCGTAGTCCGGATGTACCAGGTCTGCTTGGCATAATAAAGGAGGGGAGTGCTGCACCGCCAGCAGAAGGGGTAGGTGTGGCGAATAACCCCGCTCCGAAATAGTAATCCTCTCGAATTTAAATCAGCCAGGATTTCCTTATCAGCGGCTTTCACGAACTTGCCAGAGAAAGGGTAAGTGCCGATTATTTTCCCGCCCAAATCCACCTGCTGCACAAAATCCAGGTCATTTTCCAGACCGGCTTCAAAGTCCACTTCACCGAAAGCCGGGGCAACATGGACAATACCGGTGCCTTCTTCCATGGTGACAAAATCGGTGGCAATTACCCGGTAGCTCAATTTATAATCCGGCTCCTGCAACTTGATCTCTTTGCGCTCCGCTCCTTGCTGGCCCGGCAGAAGAGTAGGCCTTCTTCTTTCCACGTTAAACTGATGAGGATTATAGAGGGGCTCATAGCGGACCCCCACCAGAGCCGTGCCTTTCATGATAGAGACGACGTTGTATTCCTTGAGCCCTACTGTCCCACGCAGCTCATTTGCCAGGATGAGGTATTCACTCCCCACGTCCACGGCAGCATAGTCCGATTCTGCCGCTACAGCCAGAGCAGTGTTTCCCGGCAAAGTCCAGGGTGTCGTGGTCCAGGCCAGGAGATAGACCGGCTTACTTTTCTGCAGCTCGGCAACACCTGGCTCGGCGGATTGGAGTGTTTTGAATTTCACGAATATCGACGGATCCTCGGTATTGTCTTCATAACCCAGCGCAACCTCATGCGAGCTCAAAGAGGTCCCGCACCGCGGGCAATGCGGAGTGACCCGGTACCCCTGATAGACCAGTCCCCGATCCCAGAGTTGCTTGATAGTCCACCAGCATGTCTCCATGTACCGGTTATCCATAGTGATATAAGGGTGTTCCAGGTCGACCCAGAAACCGATACGTTCAGTCATGGCCTCCCAGTTTTTGAGATAACTGAAAACGCTCTCCTTGCACTGCTCGTTGAACCGGGCAATACCGTATTCTTCAATTTGATTTTTACTGGTCAGGCCGAGCTTCTTTTCAACTTCCAGTTCGACCGGCAACCCATGGGTATCCCATCCGGCAATGCGCGGAGCATAATAACCTTTCATGACTTTATAGCGAGGGATAACATCCTTAAAAACCCTGGCCAGCACATGGTGGATGCCCGGGTTCCCGTTGGCTGTGGGAGGGCCCTCAAACAAAGTGAAGCGTGGATTATTTTTCCGTGTTTCCAGGCTCCTGGCGAACACATTTTTATCTTTCCACAAAGGGAGGATGCTCTCCTCCATTTTAGGAAAATCCACTTTACTTGCTACCGGTTTAAACATCTCTTCCTCCGCAGGATGACAACAGAAATTTCACAATCATCGCGAGCGATTTAAATAATAAAAAATCTCGCCCTCTAGGGACGAGATTGGTTCCAGATTCGCTATTTGCCAGCTATACTCTTACTCTTCTCCGTCAAGGCCTGTACAGATATAAAGATTAGCATAGGCTAATTTCAAAAGTCAAAATCACCTGCAGCTTCAGTGCTGAAGGTTTCGAGTTTAGCTTCCCGGCTATTTTTTTATTTTAGGTTCGACCACTACTTTACGGGCCTCGCCTTCGCCAATACTTTCGGTGGTTACATCAGGGTCATTGGCCAGCGTCAGGTGAATAATTCTTCTTTCAAACGCCGGCATCGGCTCCAATCGAAACGATGTTCTCCTGGCTTTCACCTGGGCTGCCACATTTAGCGCTAATACCCGCAAACTTTCGTAGCGATGTTGTTTATAATTTTCAACATCGACGATAATGGGAATTTTTGACCGGGACTGTCTCGATGAAATAAGCCTGACCAGATACTGGAGGGCATCGATAGTCTGACCGCGCCGACCAATCAGGATACCCAAATCATCGCCCGCTACATTGAATACCAGGGGTTGGACTTCCTCTTCGCCTGGAGTTGTCATTTTACTGGTTTCGACATTAACTGCGGCCTGAATCCCCATCCTGGATAACAAATTTTCCAGAATATTTTTGGCTACCTTAACTTCTTCGCCCTCTTCATTTTTCCCGGGTTTAAGAAGCTTCACCCTGATCCTGGCATCCTCAGATCCCAAACCCAGTATTCCGCTTTTCCCTTCGTTTAAAACAGTTATTTCAATCTCGTCCAAACCAACGTTTAATTGGGTTAGAGCCTTTTTGGTCGCTTCCTCCACCGTCTTGGCGGATATTTCCTGTTCTTCCATCACTTATACCTTCTTTTGCACTGGTCCCGGCAGGTTTAACACCGGTATCTTTTTTAGGCGACTCCTCCAGGGCCAAACGCCTTTTCAGCTTCTTATCTTTACCCGAACCTTTGTCCTTAGCACCTCCCCTCAGGAAGTCGAAGGAAAGCCCACCCCACCCGGTAACAAAATACTGGACGACAATGGAAAAGATATTCGAAACGACCCAATAAATTGCCAGTCCGCTGGGAAACGATAAACTGAAAAATGTAAAAATGATC
>JAGDMY010000133.1 GCA_017860765.1 Chloroflexota bacterium
CTTACTTAGTACTCCGGAATTACTCTCGGCTGGCGACTGATCTGAGTCTTTTAGGGAACTCATTTCCTATCCACTCAAAATAATAAACGATGGGTTCTCAAGTTATTATAACTGGTTGATTAGTTGTGGCCAAATTCCATTAGTTAACATATATTTATTAATAATCACTATAGCTTACCAAAATAGGGCTCGAAATTCAAAAATTGAAGTGCATGGTAGAGGCCTATTGACAAGCGTATACGACGATTATATAATATTCCTATAACCCGGAAATAACCTCCTGAAAACTCAACCTATTTCTGCCTTACTGCCAACATCGCCGGGATCCTGGCATCTTGTCCTCGTTTCCTTCAGTCGACTGGAGGCAATCGTGACCTGGGCTCATATCGATACTGATAATACAATTTTTATATTGTTATCTTTTGAAGGACGGGACAGCTACTCGATGGCAGGTGGCCTGGGAGTCAGAGTCACCCACCTTTCCCAAACCCTGGCCAAGGAAGGTTTTACCACTCACCTGTTCTTTATCGGCGACCCCTACCTTAAAGGGGAGGAAACTGGCTGGGGTGGTAAACTCATTCTGCACCGCTGGTGTCAGTGGATTAGCCAGTACTACCCTTCAGGGGTCTACCAGGGAGAAAATGAGAAAATTTTTGATTTCAATGAGTCTATCCCGCCCTTCGTCCTCGACAAAATAATTAAGCCAGCCAGCCGGGATGATAAAATTGTGGTCATCCTGGCTGAAGAATGGCATACTGCCGAGGCTGTATGTCGTCTCGGCAACCTCCTCCAGAAAAGTGGCCTCCGGGACAAGGTGATCATCTTCTGGAATGCCAATAATATCTTTGGCTTTGAAAGAATCAAATGGGACCAGCTTTCCAGGGCTGCTACTATCACTACCGTCAGCCGCTATATGAAGCATGTCATGTGGAGATTGGGCCTTAACCCCATTGTCATACCTAATGGTATTCCTCGGGCCTTGCTGAACAAAGTCAACCCCCTGCAGTCTGCTCAAATAAGGAAATCTGCCGCTGCTGAGTTGCTCCTGGCCAAGATTGCCAGATGGGACCCGGATAAACGCTGGAACATGGCCGTAGAGGCAACCTCCAGGCTTAAGTCCAGAGGGATCAAAACGGTCCTTTTAGCCAGGGGAGGGATGGAGCCCTATGGCGAGGAAGTGGTGCAATATGCCCGCCGGTTGGGCCTTCGAATCGAGGAGGCCAGGACCGACGGCCACCGCCTGGAAAATTATTTCGAAGCAATTGCCCATAAAGATGGTGCAGATTTAATAAATATAGCCTTTTATTGCCCGCAGGAGCTTTTAAGGGTTATTTATCATGCCTCGGATGCGGTACTGGCCAACAGCGGAAGGGAGCCATTCGGGCTGGTGGGACTGGAGACCATGGCAGCCGGAGGTATTGCCTTTACCGGCAATACGGGAGAAGATTACGCTCTGTCATTTTATAATTCGATAGTGCTGGAGACCGGTGATTCCGAGGAGATAGAAGACTACCTGGTGTACCTGAATCACCATGCCGAAGAAAGCGAGAGAATACGCAAAAATGCCCGCAGCACAGCCCTGCTTTTTATTTGGGAGCAAATTCTTGAGAGACTGATTCGCCAGATGGAGTACCAGGCCAGGATTCAGGGCATTCTTTCTCAGACCATGAATACCACCGCTGCGGAAATAATCTACAAAGGAGCTGTGGTATAAAAACCAGGTTAAGGCCAGCATTGAGGACTTCTAGGGTGCGGTGAACGTTTCCCGGGTAACAAAAATATTGCGGCCCCGGGTGATCGGACCGGGGCCATCCTTAAAGGGGTGCCGCACCTCGGCGGCCAGGATACTATTTTAAAATACGGGTAAATTGAAATCAATAGGAAAATAGTACAGGCCCAAAATAGGCCCGGTTAGTTCCGCTAAACCGGGAATCCCGATAACTGCCCCCGGTTAACTTCCCGACGACCTGGATCAGTTTTACCCCTTGGTTTACTCACCTCTAAAATCAACATATTGCAGCCCCGCATTGGACTCCAGTCTATCAATATCTCAACGAGTTAATGTTTATGCAGGGGACTAAAGCAGGTCAGTTTTTGGCATCTTTACCTTAGTGACAAAACTCCCTTTTCGACGTTATATATTGTGAAATGTCCGGCGGCTCGGTCTGGAGAGACCTTTGCTCGGCATTAAATACCAAAGTATTTATGAGGGGCTGTGGTGAGCAACACAAATATATCCCCGGGGTCAACCGCCTGCCCCGTGTTCGGCTGGTTAAAGCTTCACGGTTTTCTGGCGATGGCTGGCATATCCGGTCCATTATTATTGCTGGGTGCCGAAATTGTGGTACTTCCTTCCGTCGCTAACTACAGCCCCTTGCAGAATTCGATCAGCAGCCTGGCGTGGACCAGTTTAGGATGGATCGAATGCCTCACTTTCCTGACCACCGGCCTGCTCCTGGAGACTTTTGCCGCTGTTCTGTTCCTGGGCGTTCGAGCCAGAAGAGGGTTTAATCTGGGTATAGTCTTTCTCGCCTGTTCCGGTTTCGGCCTGGTTGTGTTGGGCGCTTTTCGTACTGATATTCCCTATTATCCGCCGACCTTCAGTGGCACAATTCACGGAATAGCCTCTAATGCCACCTTTATACTCTTGCCAGTGGCTGTTCTGCTAATCGCACCCAGCTTAAAAAAAGACCCCTACTGGCGGTCCTTGTTCCCCTTTTCGGTCGCTGCAGCGGCCTTTGCCCTCCTCTGGATCGCTGGCTACAGGGTGTGGTCGCCGCAGGAGCTGGGTCTATTCGGCTTGTTCGAGAGGATACTGGCAGGCGTCGAAATTGCCTGGGTTGAAGTAATGGCTCTCTGGCTGCTGCGTTTATTCCTGAGATCATTTCAAAATGAACCCGACCAGGTTTTGGCCCACCGGTAATTTCTCAATAATAAATCGATATTCCTCAGAAGCGCCTGTGCTTTCCATAGCGACTGCGGCCTAAACTGCAGGTTTCTCCAACTTCGAGGGATAAATTAGTTTATTGTAGGTATGTTGACTTTAGCCTGGCCTTACCTTACTATTACATCAACCATTTTTGTCATCTATTATGGTGGCTAAGAGCCTTTATCTATACATGGTCACCTGGATAGAGGGGAGCCAATGGTGAAACCGACCTGAAAGATGGTCGGTTTTTATATTTGGAGAGGAAGCGCAGGGCTATGAGAAAATACTTATTTTTAAACCTTTTGTTGACCTTGATCCTTTTTGCGGCCATGACGCCGTTCCGGATACTGGCTGATAGTGATGATTGGACCACCAGGAATAGCGGTACAACTCAGGATATCAGATGGTCATCGGGTTCCTCCAACCCCATTGTTTTCGGCCCGGGCTCTGACGGAACTATTTTGCATTATGCTGGACTGGACCGTTTGGCCATTAGCCTTCAACCTGCTAGTAACTTATCCGTGGACAATCCCTTCTCTACACAGCCTGTGATAGCCGCCTATGATGTCGGCGGGAATCCCCTTGCGGGAGTTACTATTGCGGCCAGTGTCGAGCCAGGTACGGGCACCGGCACGCTGACCGGGACAACAGCCCTGATTACCGATGCCTCCGGAGGGGCGGCTTTTAGCGGCCTGGGTTACACCAAAACGGATGCCTTTAAAATACGTTTTACGGCCGATGATAAGTTTTGTACTTCTGATGAAATTGGGCCCCTTTTAACCGGCGCTGCCAGTTTAATTACCATAGCCACCGCTCCGGCCACGGCAGCAGAAGCTTCGGCGGATGATAATCTGGTTGTCCAGCCCGTAATCAGGATCGCTGACCGGTATGATAACCCCGTTCAGGGGGCTGCCGTAACCGCCTCGGGGATCAGTAATAGCGTGGCTAGCTACTCCTTAACTGTGAAGGTATTAGGGCAGGGTGCCACCTCCCCCGCCCCCGGAATTTATCAAAAATCCAGGAATGGCTCAGTTTCCCTGGTTGCCACTCCGAAAGCGGGTTGGAAATTCAGCGGCTGGGTGGGTAGTATCTCCGGTACCAGCCGGGCTATTAGCTTTGCCATGACCCAAAACCGCGTTATTACTGCCGTATTCGAGCCAATCGATATAAACGACAAAATAACGTATTCGGTAGAGCACCTTCCAGAAAGTTATATCTATTTGTATGGTCACCAGCCCTTTGCTGATGCCATTAAAGAGGCCACAAATGAGTCCATTGAGATCACCATTTACCCCGGCGCCTCATTGTTGCCGATTTCGCAAAACTGGGAAGGGGTTAAAAGTGATGTGGCTGACCTGGGATGGATCAGCACCGCGGCATATCCTGGAAAATTTTCTCTGGCGGAAGTCAGTACGCTGCCCTTTATGTTTCCTAATGCTACAGTCGGCAGTAAGGTCAGCTGGGAGATATTTAACAAATATCCCGAAATCCGATCTCAGTGGCAGGAAAATAAAGTATTGACCACTTTGACCTCTGATCCCTATTTTATCGTTAGCGCTAGAGAATTCTACACCAAGATTGAGGATTTGAAGTACAAAAAGATCAGGGCCTTTAGTCATCAGTCTTATGATCTTATCAATGCCCTTGGGGGCTCCTCAGTAATGGTGTCTATCTCAGAATGTTATCTAGCCCTTGAAAAAGGCGTGATTGACGGCATGTTAATTAATGCTGACGATTACGTAAATATGAGCATGTACGAGGTAGCACCGTATATCACATATTTACCTACGATGTGTGATTATCATGCTATTGTGATGAATCTGGCCACCTGGAATAGTTATTCTCAGACTATCCGAAATCAGATCATGAGTGCGGCCGGTGGTGCAGCTTCCAACCTGTTTGGGAGTGGGGCGTTCGACAAAGCCAGGGAGGATTTAGTCGCCCGGATAGAGGCCAGGGGCGGCACGGTCTATGAGTACACTCCGGTTGCCAGTGAGCAGCAACGTATG
>JAGDMY010000134.1 GCA_017860765.1 Chloroflexota bacterium
CCAGAGATGCCACCGATATCACCTCAACCAGCGCCACCTTGAATGGTGAATTGCTGGCCAATAGCGGCACAACTGATCCGAACGTCTACTTTGAATATGGACCTGACACAAACTATGGTAAGACGACAGGCAAGCAATCGATGCCAGCTACCGGAGCTTTCAGTGCCGGAATAAGTGCTCTGGATCCCGGAACCGTCTATCATTTCAGGGCCGCGGTCGAGGAAGACATCGGCACTTTTTATGGTGATGATAAATCATTTACTACCTTAATACCGGCTTCTGTAACACCCCATGCCGCTGGCAAAACCTACGGTGAATCCGACCCCACCCTGAGCGGTACCCTCAGCGGGTTCCTGGAAGCTGACCAGGTTGCCGTCACATATCAACGCCTGGAAGGTGAGGTAGTGGGGACTTATACCATTAGCGCTACATTATCCGGAGATCTAGGGAAATACGAAATTACCTACAACACGGCTGATTTCACCATCAACCCTAAAACACTGACGATCACCGCCAATGACGCCACCAAGGAATATGGCGACACCCGGACCTTTTTGGGAAGCGAGTTTGCGGCTGTCGGCCTTATAAACGCTGATCAGGTGACCGTCGTCACTTTAACCAGCACCGGGGCCGCGCCAAATGCCCAGCCGGGGACTTATCCTATTGTTCCCAGCAACGCTACAGGTTCCGGACTTAATAATTATACCATCGCCTATATCAATGGCACCTTGACAATTCCTTCAACTAAACCAGCCAGGAACATCAGCCTGGATACTTTTCCGGTCGCCGGGGCATCGGTGGATGTAGCGTTTGCCACTCAGCCTGTAATACTATTGACAGACCATGACCAAGCACCTGTCAACGGTGCCACTGTTACCGCCTCCCTCGATAAGGGTTCGGGGGCCCTGAGAGGGACCTTAACAGCCGTCAGTGACGCCAGTGGTTTAGCAGCCTTTACTGATTTAGGTTACGACAAGGCCGGGGAGGTTTTCAGTATCATTTTCACTTCCGGCAGTCTGGTTATCAGGAGTGCCCCGCTCGGTCCAATCGGACCCGGCACCGCGGCTATGAGTTTCGCAACCGGTCCTTCGGCCCCTGAAGGTAGTTCTGTGGACGCCAACCTGGCTGTCCAACCTATCGTCAAGGTTGCCGACCAGCATGATAATCCGATCGTCGGCGTGGTTGTAACGGCCTCCACGGGGAATGGCTCAGCACCTTTAAGGGGAACTTTAACTGCCACTACTGATGCCGGAGGTTTGGCCGTCTTTACCGATCTGGGCTATAGCAAGTCCGGAGAAGCTTTTGCGATTCATTTTGCCGCTGGGCCGCTTTTTATCGATAGTCCCCCGCTAGGTCCTCTGGCGGCTGGTGCAGCCACCCAGGTTAGTGTTGAAACCAGGGGCGATGGCAGCGGCGTCAACGTTCCAGCCCAGACGATAACGGTGGGTAGGACCCTCACAGCGTATGGCATAGCCCGCGACCGGTATGGCAATTTTGTATCCACCGCTCAGGGGACCTGGTCATTGATTAAAAAGACTGGCAGCGTCAAAGATGGTGACCTGATGGCTGCCACCGGGAGCCCGAGCGCGGTCTTTACCGGGCATCTGATCGGTACGGCCCTTATCCATATCTCCTCTGGCAGTCTTACCTCTGTTGATTCCGGACTGATTACGGTCAGGGCAAAGCCAAGCAGCGGTGGAGGTGGCGGCGGAGGTGGTGGAAGCAGTCCCCTTCCTTCTCTCCAACCGATCGGCTTCACTTCGACGAGCAGTCTGGCCCTGAGTCGCGACGGCCTGAGTGCGGAGGCCGTTGAGCTCAAGACCAGCGATGGCAGGGTGACTCTGGGAATTGCGGCCGGCACCAAACTCCTTAATTCAACCGGCAGTCCCCTATCCCAGCTTATTCTCACCCCTCTCGCAGGCACACCGCTATCCCCGGCTTTTGATGCGATCCTCTCAACCTACGAACTGGGGCCGGAGGGAGCCAACTTCAATCCCCCCCTTAATTTGAGCATTAAGTACGGCGACTTGCCACCCGGAGCGGACAAGAATACCATTCGAATAGCGTCATGGGATGGAAACGTCTGGCAAAGCCTCCCCGGCAAACTGGACACCCTTAGCGGCGAAGTGGCGGCCAGCGTCAGCCATTTCAGCAAATATGCCGTGGTGGTTGGCCTTCTGCCTCCCGCCAGGTTTACCCTATCTGATTTGGACCTGACTGCAGCCAGGGTGAATCCGGGAGACACAGTCTCCATCCGTACAGAAGTTGCAAACGTGGGGGGGTTGGCTGGCACATACAGGATTGTCCTCAAGGTGAATAATGCCGAAGTAGCCAGCCAGGAGGTCACGCTGCAAGCAGATCAGAAGCAGCTGTTGAGCTTCCAGGTCCAGAGGAATGAGCCCGGTAATTACACCGTTTCCCTCAATGATAAACGGAGCCAATTTGTGGTGGCGGCCTCTCCGGTAGTTGTCCTCGCGGTCCCCCCGCTTGAAAGCGCAGTACCCAAATCCGGGCCGACCAGCCCTCCCGCCTCTACACCAACCAGCCCATCTATCGTCTCACCAACCACTTCAACTTCGCCAAATCAAGATGGGCAGCCCGGAACAAACTGGCTCTGGATGTTTTTGGCCGGGATTGCAACCGTGGTGGTGCTGGCGGTGGTTATAAGCCGTCGCAAATCCGATATTCCATAGCAGGGTGTTTATATTTAATTTTAAGCCCTGCCAACCTGCCCTCCTCTAGAATAAGAAGAGCCAGCCTGTGAAAATAAAGGGCCGCTGGCTTAATGGCTGAATTCCTTTTGGCCCCTTGAAACAAGGTAATAATTGTGTGATACTATTCTCTAATATCTTTCATGAAGGCTTTTTGTATTTATAATGCATATTCAGGATGAAAGATGCACCTTAAAGATGATTATCTGGATCAGTTGAAGAAATCCTGGACGGATAACCCTGATAAACCGGAGGAAACTCCCGAATCAACGCTCCGGGCTCTCCGTTTTGCCGCAGCAGGAAACCCCCTTTCTGCACGCAAGGCTGCAATCACGCCTGTACCGGAGTTAGACCCGCAGGCAGAGAAAATTCTGTCTTCTCTGGTCGAACGCCGCTGTGCGGGCGTTCCCCTGGCGCACCTCACCGGCCGTCAACAATTTATGGGTATCGAGATGCTGGCTGGCCCCGAGGCTTTAATCCCCAGAGTAGAAACCGAGCTTTTGGGATACGAAATTTTAAAAATCGCCAGTTCCGCGTATAAAGACCAAAGGGCGGTGACCCTCTTGGACGTTTGTACCGGCTCAGGGAACATTGCTCTCGGTGTGGCCTCTCAATTGCCCTTATGCCGGGCTTTCGGGTCCGATATCTCCAGCGAAGCCATCCAATTAGCTAAAAAGAACGCTGAATTTGTCGGTCTTGAGAAAAGAGTTGATTTCAGAGTCGGAGATCTATTTGAGCCCTTCAATACTGGAGAAACTTTATCCAAGGCAGATATTGTTAGCTGTAATCCCCCCTATATTTCCTCCCAAAAGGTATCGCAGATGGCTAAAGAAATCTCAGAGTTCGAGCCACATATCGCCTTTGATGGAGGAACGTACGGGTTTACCATATTGTCCCGGGTTATTCGGGAGGCCCCCAGGTATTTAAAGGCCAATTCTTATTTTTGCCTCGAAGTCGGGCTCGGTCAGGGAGATTTTGTAACTCGCATGTTTAAAAAATCAGACCTGTATTGCGATGTTTACCCGGTTGTGGATGGAGCCTCCGAGGTGCGGGTTTTAATTGCCCGGACTAAGGCATAGAGCGGGTTTCTGGGATTTATACGCCTGACCAATTCCGGGGACTATTTAGCCTGGCTGATTTTACCAATCAAAGAATATAAACCGGTCGCCACCCGCTTGGCCGCATCTTGATTTAAATGCCCCCCATCCGGGGTATACCCTGCAAATACTCTCGGATAGTTCTGACCCTGGCTGGTAAATAGCTGTTGTTGCCCGTCTGGCGACCAGGCTTCTATATCCGCCAGGTCAAAGAAAAGTTTATTGCTTTGGCCGGCAATCCAATCTCTCAAATTTTGATTAAATTGGGCCCGCAGTACTTCGTTGGAATCTTTATCGGTGGTGAGAGGCATTGTCCAGTACACAAACCTGGTCCCTGGATACTGTGCTTCAAGGGTTACCATTGAGTCGCGGTAAACTGTCCAGTCAGCCTTGGGATCAACGTAGCAGAATTTATTCATCGCCAGGTCTACCTTAGTATCATGCCAACCGTTTTTGATATAAGTTTCAAAGTCGCTGATCTTTACCGTCCAACCTGGATTACCGCGGGAAAACTCATAGATAGCACCTTTCACGGTTGTGGCTGGAGGGGTACCCCCGGAACTTTTTTGAATCAAGGGATATTTTGAGGAGTCGGCTGAATGCAGGTCGTCCATTCCTTTTAAAATATTAGCACCTACGGAAGCGTGGGCAAAAAATATCTTAAGATTGGCGACGGCTCCGGAGATTTCCGCTGGCTGACTATTGTACCAGTCCCAATTGGAATGATTAATAATAATGTTGCTGCTCGCAGGTGGGGTAGGTGATGGGCTGGGTGGTGTCACCTGGGTAGGGGAGGGAACGGGAGAAGCAGTTGTGGTAGGCTGGGCCGTTGGAGGAGTATTAGATATGGTTGCCGGAGGGTTTTGACTTGCAGTAGGAGTTTGGGAAGGGGCAGTAGGCTGAACGGGTGGATTCGGAGTGCTGGGAGTTTTACAGCTGATCGAGAACACAATAACACCCGCCAGAATTATTGCGGTGACTATGGCAATAATAACAAATTGGATTCCCATTTTCACATGGACTTTCCCATTTTTGCCCATTGTCCCGGTGCCTAACATTTTCCACTTCGATTTTACTTCATTATACTCTTTATTCGCGAGATCGGTCAAACAAGCTA
>JAGDMY010000135.1 GCA_017860765.1 Chloroflexota bacterium
AGGAGGGCAGTAAGCTTTTGAGGGTGCCGAGATGATTAAAGCCCTGGCCAAACCTCCGGGAAGATCCAGCTCCAAATTATGATATCCGAAAGGCAAGTCGACCGGGAAGGGCAGGCGCACACTGACATACCGGGTGCCTTCCATCTCCCTGGAATCTGAGACAATAACCTGGCTGGTTGGCCAGAGCAGTTCTTTCTTCCCGCCCGAATCCAGAGTCAAGGAAGCGGCGAGGGGTTTTTCTATTAAATCGGCAGTGAGCCGCAGGCTGAGTGAAAAGGGCTCCCCTTCCCAGGCCACCGATACCGGGTCAAGCGGCTGCTGCCAGTGCTCAAGTTTTTTAGCGCGCAGGGCAGCCGGTATATCTTTAAGGCTGCCTACCGGCGCATCCAGAGCCTTAAGTGCTGCCAGCAGGGCTTGGGCTGAAGCCTGGACAACGCGTCCGTGAACATCTAAATAGGAGGTCTTGACGTTATAGAGATCGGCCAGTTGATGCAGCTGAATTGAATTCTCCCTTAGCCTTTTTCTGCTTTAGTCTCCACTTTGTGGTCATCCGCTGACTCGGGATGATTATTGGGGAAATAGGCGTTCTTGACATACTGAAATAGCATGCGCTGGGAATTGTAGTAAGAGCCGTTCAGGGCAATGGCATTGCGCATTACCCAGGCAAAAGACGAAGGTCTTCCGTAGAACAGCGGCAATATCACGAACTCCAGCTTATTATAAAGAGAAGACAGCTCATTGGCGGGATTGCTCTCGAGTTCCCATCCTTCACCGATGGACCAACCGGTAACCCCCTCGGCATGCCCCTCTATCCACCAGCCATCCAGGATGCTCAAGCTGGGGACTCCATTCAGGGCGGCCTTCATGCCGCTGGTACCCGAGGCTTCCTCCGGTTTCTTGGGTGTGTTCAGCCACAGGTCTACGCCAGAGCAGATATATTTGGCCAGCTCTATATCGTACTCTTCAAGATAAATAACGCGTACTGCGTCCTTAAGCTCCTCTGCGGCTTTATAAATCTCCCTGATGATCGCTTTGCCGCTTTCATCCCGGGGATGGGCTTTCCCGCCATAGATAATCTGTATCGGGCCGACATTGGAGACAATTTGCCGCAGGCGACCGGGATCGGAAAAGAATAGCTCGGCCCTCTTATAACCTGTGGCCCGGCGCGCAAAACCTATGGTGATAGCCGATTTATCCAGGTGCGCTCCGGTCCGTCTGGAAATCTCATCGAACAAATCCTGTTTGGCTTGACTGTGAGCGGCCTGGATTTCAGCTACGGGGAGGCTGATAACGTAACGCAGATAAAGGTTGTCCTTGCGCCATTCCGGCACGTGGTGGTCATAGAGCCGGCTAAATGGCGACGAGACCCAGGTGACAGCGTGTACTCCGTTGGTAATGGAGTTGATCGGGTAATTGGGGAACATGGTCTGCGAAATCTCTTCGTGACGCAGGGAGACTCCGTTGATGTAATGCGAGAAACACAGTCCCAGGTAGGTCATATTGAGCGTGGTGTCCTTGAAGCAGGCGGCGGAAATCAGATTAGAGGTATGGTCTTCACCAATTGTCCGGCGGACCATCTCCATGGGGAACTGGTCAATCGCGGCAGGTACGGGGGTGTGGGTAGTGAAAACACAAAGCTCCCGCACATCATCCGCGCAGGCCTTTGTCACCGTGCAGACGTTACGTTTGACCATCTGCTCCTCTAACAGGGAGAGAATCAGCAGGGCTGAATGGCCTTCATTCATGTGAAAGGCTTTGATGTTGGTGTAGCCCAGGGCCCGCAGCATGGCCACACCGCCCATTCCCAGCACTACCTCCTGGCAAAAGCGGTAGTGGCTATCACCGCCGTACAGGTAATCGGTGAGTGTTTGGTCCCAGGCGCTGTTCTCGGGCAGCGAAGTATCTAAAAAATAGACCGGGACCCGGCTCCGAGAGATACCGGCAAGTAAATAGCGCCAGGCGCGTATCTTGATCGGTCGGCCTTCGATGGTGACGGCAGCGAGGGCCTCCATTGGTTCCAGGAACTGGGCCGGGTCCCAGCTTACGGGGCTTTCAGTTTGATTACCCTGGGGGTCCAGATGCTGCCGGAAATAGCCTTTCCTGTTGAGCAGGGTAATCCCTAACATCGGAAAATCCAGGTCAGCTGCAGCGCGAAGAGTATCTGCCGCGAGGATGCCCAGGCCTCCACTGTAGGTGGGCATCGCCGAAACCAGCCCGACTTCCATCGAAAAATAAGCCACCGGGGCAGGGTAAGCTGAGGGACTTATTCCCGGGACAGTCAACTTTGCACCTCACTGCTTTGCAGGTCAGGTCTGCTTTGAAAGAAAATTGTAGAGTACCTCCGGGGAAAATGCAAGCGGGAGAGATTAAATTTCAACTTTAGCATCATCTCCAATAAATAATCGAACAGCCCCGGATTCAGGTGTTCGCCGGATCACCTCCACATTCCTGCCAATCAGGCTTTCTTTCAGGTGCTGGATACCCCGGATATGTGAATTATCGAGGATGATGGAATATTCTATAGAGGAATCCTCAATTAGGGCGTCTGCTCCGATGCTCGTAAAAGGGCCAATAATAGAATTGAGAATGCGGCTATTAGCAGCGATAGCAAGAGGCCCCCGCAGGGTGCTATTTTCGATTTTCGCTCCTTCGCTGATTTCCACCCGCCCAATAAGCTGGCTTCGAGAATCAGCTTCGCCTCTAACGCTGCCTTGCAGGTACTCGTCCAGGATAATGCGGTTAGCCTCCAGCAGGTCTTCCTTTTTGCCGGCATCCAGCCACCAGCCAGGCAGGATATAGCTTCTCACGTTCTGGCCCATATCCAGCAGCACCTGGATGGCGTCCGTGATTTCATATTCACCCCTCCGGGAAGGCTGGAGCCGGTCGATAGCCTGGTGGACCACCGGAGTGAAGATGTAAGCTCCCACCAGGGCCAGGCGGCTGCGAGGTTCTTTAGGTTTTTCCACTACCCGAAGGACTTTCCCGGCAGGATCAACCTCTGCCACGCCAAAAGCCCGTGGATCGGCAACCTCTTTAAGCACAATCAGGGCCTCGGCAGAATTTTGTTTAAAATGGGCGACCAGGTCTTTAACTCCACCCTGAACCAGATTGTCCCCCAGAAAAAGTAGGAAAGGGGAGTCCTTGAGAAAGTCCCTGGCCACTTTTACTGCGTGGGCCAGGCCCAGGGGTTCTGATTGCAGGATATAGGTAATTTTGGCTCCCCAGCGGGAGCCGTCAGACAGGGCCAGCTTTAGCTCCGGGCCTGTTTCCGGCGAGATAACGATCCCGATGTCGTCTATGCCAGCCTCTCTGATCTGCTCTAGAATATAGAATAAGATAGGCTTGTTGGCCACCGGTATTAAGTGCTTGGCGATGGTATGAGTTATCGGCCGCAGCCGGGTCCCCTTGCCGCCGGCCAGAATCAGTGCCTTCATCCCTGTACTTTCACCAATGTATCACCCCAAATATTGTATTAACATTCTATACCAAAGAGGTTTAAGATGTTAAATCGCATGATGGGCTTTGGCTCAAATAGATAGCAGGGTTGTCATCAAGATATTTGAGATGGAACATTTTAGGTCTTTGGCATTTGATTGAAAACCCTGTATATTTATTATAATAGAGGCAGGAGGATGGCGGATAACAGCCTGTCCTCATTAGTCTCTGAAGGAAACGCACCATGATGGACAATACGCTCGCCTGTAAAATCCCGGAGCGTATCAGCAGGATAAGTGAATTAGCGCATAATATCTGGTGGAGCTGGCATCCCAAAGCCCGAGATGTTTTCAGGGCTCTGGATTATCCCCTGTGGAGAGCCAGCGGGCATAATCCGGTAAAACAGCTTTATGACACTGATCAGGCCAAGCTCCAGTCTGCTGCTGAAGACCCGGTTTTTCTGGCGTTATTCGATTCCGTAATGGCCGCTTTTGATGCTGAGATGAAAGCCACGGATACCTGGTTTTCTTCTCACTACCCTCGCCGGCTGTCAGGACCAATCGCTTACTTCTCGATGGAATTCGCTCTGCATAATTCTTTGCCTATCTATGCTGGAGGACTGGGGATTCTGGCGGGTGATATGTGCAAAGAGGCCAGCGATATTGGCTTGCCTCTGGTCGGGATCGGCTTTATGTATCCCCAGGGATATTTTCACCAGCACGTTTCTGCCGATGGATGGCAGCAGGAAATTTATCAGCAATTAAACTTTAAAGAGGCGCCTATCAGTCAGGTCCTTTCTCAAGATGGCCGGCGGACTATAGCCCAGGTGACCCTGGCCGGCCGGCCTTTGGCAATTGCGGTATGGCTGGTAAGGGTGGGGCGGGTCCAGATATATCTTCTGGACTCTAATGTCGAGGAGAATACACCTGAAGACCGCCAGCTTTCCGCCCGTCTGTATACGGCAGACCCTGAGACGCGCATTCAGCAGGAAATTATTCTGGGGATGGGAGGAGTAAGGGTCCTCCGGGCTCTGGGTCTCCAGCCGGCCATCTGGCACGCCAACGAAGGCCACTCCGCTTTTATGAGTCTGGAGAGAATGCGGCAGGAAGTGGAAAAGGGGGCCTCCTTTGATGAGGCCATGGCCAGGGTGCGCGCCGCCACCGTTTTCACAACCCATACACCGGTACCCAGCGGGCATGATGTTTTTAGCGCTGACTTAATGGAAAAGTATTTTGCTCATTACTGGGCATGGTTGGGGATCGATAAGTCCAGGTTCCTGGAATTGGGCCATCCTGATAACCGGGGACAGTCCGGTTTCAATATGACTGCCCTGGCCATTAATACCTCCAGGCGACAAAATGCAGTCAGCCGGCTGCATGAGAGGGAGACCAGGAAAATGTGGCGCGTAGCCTGGCCAAACCTGCCTGAGGAACAAATACCGCTTTCGCATATTACGAATGGAATACATGTACCTACCTGGATAGCTTT
>JAGDMY010000136.1 GCA_017860765.1 Chloroflexota bacterium
TGACTATGAAACAGTGGCGGGCTTCATATTGAAACTATTAGGCCATATCCCGCAAATCGGAGAACAAGCGAGATACCAGGACCTGAAGATGGTAATAACCCATATGAAAAATATGAAAATAGAAGAAGTCCGCGTAACCAAGGAAAAACATGCAACGACTGCGGATAAAGTTTAGCCGCGGGCCCGAGTTAAAATTCATCTCTCACCTGGATATCGTGCGTCTCTGGCAGCGGGCTTTTAACCGGGCGGGAATAGAAATCGCCTACTCAACAGGATTTACCCCCCACCCCCGGATCTCGCTGGCCGCTCCTTTACCTCTAGGTGTCACCAGCGAGGCGGAGTTGATGGATATTTTTTGCCTCCGGGGGGTTGCCCCGCATTTCTTCGTTTCGGCGGTGAACCAGCAATTGCCTCCCGGCATGACTGTGGATAAAGTCTATCCAATCGCTTTCGATTTGCCGTCCTTGCAGGCGTCGATCAGCCTGGCGGAATACCGGGTCGCCGTAGCTACCCAAAGCGGGCCGCAGGATATCGAAAAAGCCCTGGAAACCTTACTGGCGCTGGAACATTTGCCCTGGCAACACCAGCGGGACACCGGTCCCCGTCAGTATGACCTCCGTATTTTGATTGATGATCTGCGGGTGATCGAATGGCAGCCGCCGGTCGGGCTTCTGGGGATGCGGCTGCGCTGCGACAGCAGCGGTTCAGGTCGTCCGGAGCAAGTGGCTGCTGCCCTTGGCTTCACCAGCAGACCACAAACAATCCATCGAACCCAGCTGATAATGAAGCACTAGAGGAAAAAAGCGGACATGTCAACGCCAGAACTGGTCCAGGAGCAGCATCCCACTTTGGACCCCGAGAGGCAGCGAAAAGCCCGGGAATACTCCCGCACACGCCGCCGTCTGAGTTTTTTAGACATGGCCCTTGACCTGGTGCTGCTGCTGGTCTTAATTTTCAGCGGAGCCTCGCAAAGCTTTAGCGCTCTATTCAACTGGCCTGCTATAGCGATAGCAGTGACCTACCTGGTGGTGATACTGGTGGGTTTTGCAGCGATTACCTCACCTTTGAGATATTACCGCGGCTTCATTTTATCTCACCGCTATGGCATTTCCACCCAAAAAATAAGAGGCTGGCTGACGGACCTGGCGAAAAGCGGAGGCATTGGCCTGGTAGTGGCGGCGGCTGGAATAGGGATTGTATACTGGTTTCTTCTGACCTATCCGGACATCTGGTGGCTCCTGGCCTGGGGATCGCTGTTGTTGATCAGCGTGATCTTTTCCTTCGTCGCGCCGGTATTGCTGGTCCCGCTATTTTATAAGATGAGACCCCTGACGGATGTACCTTTGAAGTCCAGATTGGACCAGCTAGCTCAAAAGGCCGGAGCGAAGATGCGTGGAATATATGTTCTGGACTTCAGCACCAGGGGTCCCACAGCTAATGCCGGTCTCATGGGTATAGGACGGACCCGACGCATCGTGGTCAGCGATACCCTCATCCAGAGGTATTCGCCCCCGGAGATAGAGGTGATTGTGGCCCATGAAATAGGCCACCACGTAGACCGGGATATCTTCCGGCTATTAGCCGTCCAGGCCTGTTTTTCGCTGATAGTGTTAAAGATCGTAGACCTGATCCTGGAGGCTTCAGCGTCGCCAGCGGGATTCGCGGGAATCGCCGATCCGGCAGCCTTGCCTCTGCTGCTCTTGCTCATGGGATTTTTTAGCACGCTGTTTTCGCCCGTGGTGAACACCTTTTCCCGGCTGGTGGAGGGCCAGGCTGATGGCTATGCCGTGGCCTTGACTGGGAATTCCCGGGCATTTATCGATTCCATGACGCGACTGGTCAATCAGAATCTGGGTGTGGCTGATCCACCGGGATGGGAGGAATTTTTGTTCTACGATCATCCAAGCTATAATAAACGTGTAGATAAAGCCCTCAAATATGAGAGGTTGATCCGGCGAAAACAGGGGTGACGAAAGCCCCAATTTTTTTCACCGGGAACAGGAATAATCATTGACGAAATTTATTCTGGTGCGGCACGGAGAAACTGAGTGGAATCGGGCGCGCCGGATACAGGGCAGCGCCAGCGATACGCCTCTGAGCGAGATTGGCAAACACCAGGCAGAAGCTCTGGCACTGAGGTTGAAGAATGAGCCGATACGGGCGATTTACTCCAGCCCGCTCCAGCGTGCCCGGGATACTGCGCTGGCGATTGCCCGGCACCATCAGCTTGAGGTGACCGCTCTAGCGTCTCTCAAGGAAATTGACGCTGGAGAACTGGAAGGCGTCCTAAGCGCCGATTTGAGGCAGCGTTTCGATGAATTTATCTGCCGGAATGATCATGAGCAGGAATTTATAAAATTACCCGGCGGTGAGTCGGTAGGCGATGTCCAAAAAAGGGCCTGGGAAACCATAAAGACTATTGCCGGTCAGCATGCCGATGGCACCGTGGCTGTAGTTACCCACTATTTTGTCATCATGGCTATCATTTGCAAAGTCTTGAATTTGCCCCTGTCCCAGATGATTCACCTCAGGCTAAGTACGGGCACTATATCTTCTTTTACCCTGGACGGCTCTGATAGTGCCCGGCTGGAATTGTTTAACGACGGCTGTCATAATCCGTCACATTAGAGGCTGGTGGGCGTCTATTTTAGACAATTGAGATAGATAGCATCGCAGCTGTTTTGACAAAATTAAGCTTGAGGTTATATTCTATTAAAGGTTTCGTTTCCCGAGTCTTTAAAAAAGGGGCAGGGACCAATGAAGGTAGACGGCCTTTTCCTGGATTACGATGGGACTATCAGTCCTCTCACGGTAACCAGGCAGCAATCCAAAGTACTCCCACACCTCGAATCACTGCTGAGAGCCATGCAGAGACGCGTTAATATAGGTGTCATCTCCACCAAGGACCTGGCTTTCGTTCTGCCCCGCACTCCCTTTGCTCATGCCTGGGCAGCTATTGCCGGGCTGGAACTGAGAATTGGCACCCGGGTCATGCGACCCCAAAATGTTGACGCAGGTTTGCCATTCCTCAACCAGGCGCTGGAGTTTGCCCGCCAAAATGCCGGTAACGGCGGCGTTATCGAAGAAAAATGTGATTCGACCGGAAAGCCGCTGGCTTTCTGCGTCGACTGGCGCCTGGTCAAAAACGAGAAGACCATCAGGACCATGTCAACCCGGTTGCTGGCATACTGCAAGTCGTTGCCGCTGAACGTAATTGAATACGAGGGCAAGCCCTATTTTGATGTTTTCCCCTGTCCAATTGATAAAGGCCGGACCCTATTGACCATGAAGCAGAATCTGGGAATATCCGGCGCCACTCTCTATATGGGAGACTCCCATACGGATAACCCGGCTTTTAAGGCCGTAGATATCGGCATCGGGGTCTCCAATTTCCGCAGGCCGCTGGACCTGGAATGCCAGTATTGGATAAATTTCGGAGATATTGCTGAGTTTTTAAATCACCTTTTTAAAAACCAGTTTACCTTCAGCACTGATTTACCCGGTATCAGGGTCAGGAGGTCGGACTACTGATGCTAGAAAAGCGTCTGGGGATAATCATGTACCAGACCAGCACCAGCAAAGGTCAAGAACTGGTTGCCCAGAGAATGGTGCGGGATTTTAATATTCTGGGGCAGAAAGCATACTTAATCACCAGTACTTACCATGATGGGTACGAGATTGCTCCTGTTGCCGGTCTGCTGGCAGATAAGGGCTACTATTGCATTGAAGACGAAGTGCTTCATATACCGGTAATCCGGGTGGACAGCGGCCTGGCCAAATGGCCGCCGCGGCGCATCATATTTCGAGATTTTTTCAGCATTTTGAATCAGATTGTCGATGATTTCGGGCTCAATGTGCTGATAACCCACAGCACTTTATGGAACGGGCCTGAAGAGACCGCCAAGTTTGTGGCCTGGCGGCGGGATATGAAGAATGTTGGCGGATATCAGGACCCCCTGGTATTTTGCCACATGTCGCATTTTCAGGAGCCCTCCCTGCAGCGTTATTCCATTTCAGAGTTGGCCTACCGGACAGCCTGGAACAAAGTTTCTTTGTCCAAGATATTAGAGGTGGCTAATTTGGTCCTGGCGGTGACGCCTCAAGAAAGGGCGGCCAAAATCAAGATGGGGGCCAGATCCGAAAAATGCCTCCTCTACCCGGGTGGAGTGGACAACGAGGTATTTCTGCGCTTCGCCGCCGAAGATACCGCCGATTTCCTTAAACGCTACGAAATAGCTCCCGGTAAGCGGATTGTGTCTTATCTGGGAACTCTGGAAGACCGCAAGAACCCCGCTGCCGTTCTGAAAGTTGCCCAGAGCCTCCAGGCTGATCCCCGAATTCACTTTGTTCTGGCAGGCCAGGGGGATTCTGCCTATGGACGGGAGGTCATCGACGCGGCCTCCACTCTTCCCAATGTTAGCTACATCGGGGAGATAGATGACAGGGACAAGGCCCTGTTAATCCGGGCCTCCTATTTAAATATCCTGATGAGCAAGCTCGAAGCCCTGGGAATATCGCAGCTTGAGTTCATGTACGGCGGTGTCCCGATTATCACATCAGCGGTGGGAGGGCAAGCCTGGGTGGTGCAGCGGGGGGTGGAGGGCCTGCATCTCAACGGGCCAATGGATATCGCCGGTGCGGCGGAGGCCATCGTGCGGCTTATAGAAGACGAAAATCTGCACCGTCAGATGTCTGCCAACGCTAAAGAGAAAGCGGCCAGATATGCCAGCATCAATCTTACCGGTGAACTGGATGCGTCTATTAATCGGGCCTTATTGGAGGAGGCCGGTCTGGCCGGTCTCCCCCGGGATCTGGTGAATTCCCTGGTGAAACCTGAATTCGTTCTTAAAAGCTGGTCTTCGGGGACATCAGGTATTGTGGCCACTAACCGGCGGCTTTTTATCAAACGGGGGCTGGTATCTGGAAGGTACCTATCACCGGAGCAGCGCTTTCCTGTCTGGCTTTCTTTGCTCCGTCTTTGCAGAATTTTCTCTCTGAAAGTCTGGTTACCAAAATCAAATGGCTGGCCGGCAATATCCTGCAGGCGCTGCCGGCGGAAATTACCTCTGATGTCTGGCTCCTGGCGTTGGTGCCTTTTTTCATCTCCCTGATAATCTTTCTGGTTCAAGCCCGGGTGGGTTTTCACTTATTTGTGGATGGGGTGCCACCGGTTTACCTGCCCGGAAAATACCGGCAGGCTGTGGAGTTCATCCGCAATATTCAGGATGGGGACTCCGATAAAGTGGTGGGACCTGGTCCGGAAGGTAATAAAGGCGAATCCCCCATAGACTCG
>JAGDMY010000011.1 GCA_017860765.1 Chloroflexota bacterium
TCAAGGGGCTGATATCCACGGGTAAATTTGGAAAAGGGCCCTGTGGAAAGTGTGCTAAAATAATAATTATGGTTTCCCACTCTATCTGGCAGTCCTTGGTGCTGACTTTCGTGCCCCTTTTCGTGGTCATCGACGCGGTGGGGAACCTTCCTTTTGTGATTTCCCTGAGTGAGGAGATGTCCCGCAGGGAACGCTCACGGATGATCCGCAACGCAGTTATCACCGCCACTGTAGTGGGTTTCTTTTTCCTCTTTTTGGGCCAGCTGATTCTCAATGCCATGGGCATCTCAGTTGGCTCTTTTGCCGTCGGCGGCGGAATTATCCTGCTGGTCCTCTCGATAAACTATATGATAGGCGGCAGGTTTGTGGATGTCATCCAAGAAGAAATGGTCGCTGTAGTGCCGATCGGCACTCCTTTAACGGTTGGTCCGGCCACGGTTACCACACTTCTGCTGCTGGCCACCCAGTTCCCCATCTATTATGTGGTGATCTCTTTCGTTCTGAATATCCTGATAGTCTGGGTAATCTTTTTAGCCAGCAATTATATTCTGCGTTTCCTGGGGCGGGGAGGCATCCGGGCCATATCCAAGATTGCCACCTTACTTCTGGCCGCTATCGCGGTTAACATGGTCATCAAGGGCTTAAGCCTGCTGGGGGTTTTGCCGGCTGCGGTTTGATCCCTTGACCTATTCTATCTGGAGCATCTGTTGCAGGGGCTGGGTATCGGAGATGGGGCCAACGACTGCCAGCCGGGCTTTTTTTACATCGATCAGGCCCCGGGCAATCTCCTGCAGCTGTTCGGCAGAAATGGAGTCAATTATAGAGATCACTTCGTCCAGGGTAAGAATGCGGTTGGTAAGGGTTTCCTGCCCGCCCAGCCACCCCGCGACATTGCGGCTGTCCTCCATCCGCAGCACCAGGCGGCCCTTGGAGATTTCCCTGGCCTTCCGCATTTCGCCTTCCGGAATAGGTTCTTTGAGCAGCTCCAGCTGGTCCAGAATAGCCCGGACGGCCCGCTTTAAATTGGCCGGTTCGACGCTGGCCGAGACCGCCAGAGATCCCGAATCCAGGTAATGCTCGACGTAGCTGCTGATGCTATAGGCCAGCCCGAGCTTGTCGCGAATTTCGCCGAACAGGCGGCTGCTCATACCTTCGCCGAGAACTACATTAAGCAGGTCCAGCGGAAAGCGCTGTGGATGGGATAGGGAAATCCCGGGCAGGGCCAGACAGAGGTGGGCCTGTTCGGTATCCCGCTTCTCAATCTTCAACCTTTCGCCATCCAGAGGCTGATATGCCAGGTAGCCAGACGGCGAAGCGGGATTGGCCCAGCCACCCAGCAGGCGCTGGACATCTTCCAGGACGTCTTCATGCCGGGCACTGCCCGTCACGGTGATCACCGTATTCCCGGGTGTATACCTGGAGCCCAGATAATTCAAAAGAGCCTGACGGTCGATTCCGGCGACTGACTCTCTGGTTCCGGCTATATCCCGTCCCAGTGGATGGCGGGGCCAGAGCAGCTCATCGATCAACAGGCTGACCGCCTGGGATGGGGAGTCTTTGCACATATTAATTTCATCGATGATGACCTGCCGTTCTTTCTCAATATCTTCGGACTTGAAACTGGAATGGAGCAGCATGTCCACCAGTACCTCGGCAGCGCCCCGGAAATGCTCCCTGGCCACTTTGCACCAGAAAAAGGTCAGCTCCTTATCTGTAGCCCCGTTGAGAATACCGCCGACGCCCTCAATAGCTTCAGAGATATCCTTCGGGGTAGGGCGTTTTTCTGTGCCGCGGAAACAAAGGTGCTCAATAAAATGGGCGGTCCCAGCCTCCGCTTCAGTCTCATAACGGGACCCAATACCTACAAAAATGGCAACACAAACTGAGTGAGTGGAAGGCATGTGACCGGTAAGGATACGCAGGCCATTAGCCAGAGTGGTCTTCTGGTACAAGGTTTACCCCTTTCCGGGCTTATATAGACAATTTTAGGTTATCCAGGATAGAGGTGTCAAACCGCCTTATACACCTTACATAACAGGGCCCGGCTTTGCCATCCCCCGGTCAGGGGATCAAGAGTATCGGGCTCGTCCAGACAGAGCACGTTGGCGTTTGATTCGAAAACTCCGTGGAGCGAGGGTTCCCCGGCCGGCATCTCAGGAAACCACCAGCTGGCCTGGCAATTGACTATCCCCTGCGGAATGCGGTCAGTGACCCTGGCACGCTGCTTGATGCGGCCCCGCCGGGTCTCGATGAAGACCCATTCCCCATCCTGGATGCCAAGCTTTTGGGCATCACCGGTATTGATTTCCGTCCAGGGATCGGGGTATTTTTCCCTCATGCCCATGCCGTAGTGCCTGAACTCCGAATGGTGCTGGGGCATAAAACGGCCGCCGGTATTCAGGATAAGGGGGTACTCTCGAGCTACTTCGGGGGTCCGGAGGGGGCTCTCAGCCGGCTCTTCGTAATACGGCAGCGGGTCATAACCCAGTTTTTCCAGGATCGTAGAATACAACTCGAATTTCCGTGAAGGAGTCGCAAACCCGCCGAACTTTTCATATTTCTTCTCTATCGGCGGGTTCATCAGGGCTCCCATCTCAATAACTTCATCATAGGTCAGGCCCATCGGCTTTACCCGGTCCGCTATCATTTCTTCGGAATTTTTCCAGGGCCAGTATTCCTCCTGACCCAGCCGCCGACCAAGCTCCCGCCAGAAATAGAGGTCCTCCCGGCGTTCACCCAGAGGATCGATGGCCTTCTCTCCACAGACCGCAAAATCGGCAAAGTCCTCGATGGTATCGATATAAGCTCTCTCCATCCAGCTCGCCACCGGCAGGACATAATCAGCCATTAGGGCTGAGGGAGTCATCCAGTATTCCAGCACCACATACATCTCCAGATTGGGGCTCTTCAGGGCCTCGTGGACCAGTTTGGTGTTGGCAGCCCAGAGCATGGGGTTGCTCTCCCAGCTTATCAGGGCGGTGATCGGATAAGGCTGGCGGGAGAGTATAGCCCGCCACAGCAAGGGAGCGCTGGCCCCCATCCGGTGGATAGCAGGCGCGGGAACACCGTAGAATTTTTCATAAGGAACGGATGTCAGCTCGTATCCCGGATAGGTCATCAGCTTAAAGCGGTCGGCCCCCAGCTGCTTCTTCCGCTGCTCCAGCGGGAGCTTGTCCCGCAATTCCAGCATCGAATCCCGTATAAAGCTGCCCTTCTCATTTTTAGGACCGATACCTGGCTGCATGCTGCCGCCGAGGATGTCAATATTGCCTGTCAGCGCCTGACAGATAGCGCAGGCCTGCTCGGTGCGGGTCCCATTATAGCCAATCTGGTCTGGCGCCAGACCGCCGATAATCCAGGCTGGCCTGGTAGTGGCGTACAAGCGGGCAGAGTCGACGATCTGCTCCACAGTCAACCCCGTTATCCGGGCCACCTTCTCAGGCGGATATTCTTCGACCCTTTTCGCCAGTTTATCGAAACCCAGCGTCCATTTACTGACAAATTCTCTATCATACAGCCCCTGGCTGATAATCACGTTGGCCCAGCCCAGGGCCAGGGCCGTATCCGTACCCGGCCGGAGCCTCAGGTGAAAATCAGCCATTTCGGCGAATTTAGTAGACCGGGGATCCACCACAACCATCTTGAGGGGCCCGGCGCGACGGCGCTCCAGCATCCAGGCAGAAGCCCTTTGAATCGACTCAGTGGGGCTGTTGCCCCAGATTACCAGGCAATTAGTCTTCTCGATGGAAGCCTTTTTGGGCGTCATAGCCTTGTCGCAAACGCGCCAGCCGGCGATGGCCTGGCCCAGGGAATAGCGGTTCAGCGCGCAGGTCACGCCCGGATGGAAGGCGTTGTGGGGATTGCCGAACAAATTGCAGAAACGCGACCGCATCCAAAAAAGGGCTCCCCGCACCGTCCCCTCGGTCGAGGCCAGTGTTTCCGGACCGTATTGCGCTTTGAGAGAGCCCAGTTTGACGGCTATTTCGTCCATGGCCTGTTCCCAGGTAATGCGCTGCCATCTGTTCTGCCCGCGTTCCCCAGTCCTCTTCAAGGGGTATTTCAACTGCTCCGGATGGTTCAGCCACCTCCAGGCATACCGGGGCCGCTCACAGATGAATCCCCGGCTGATGGGATGGTCTTTATTGCCGTCTATCTTGAGGATTTTGCCGTCTTTGACATACACCAGCACCCCGCAGTTGCCGGCGCAAAAGGTGCAGATGCACCGCTTAATTTGAGTCCCCAAATCAGCCATTGGTTCCCCTCCTTGTGAAAACGAGTCCCACCCAATATGATATCTCTTAAGCTAACCCCTGCTCAAATCAGCTTCGATTTGAGCCGCAGTTCCCTGATGCTTTAAAATATCTCTAAACGTCGACAATCTGCTGGGGGAGTGATGACACTTGAGTTGTATCTCCCCGGCGTAATAGTTTAGAATTTGAATATCGAGATTTCGGAAGGGACGGTGCTATGATAAAAGATGCCAACCTGGCTGTCGACAGCCTGACTATTGTGGGGCAGCTATACTGGCCTGAAGATATGGACCCGCCCTATCCGGCAGTTATTCTCTGCCATGGTATTCCCTCCGGGCTGGTAGACCCTACTGATGGAGGCTATCCGCTTCTGGCCAAGACTATTTCCGAGGAAGGCTTTGCCGTTTATACCTTCCGTTTCCGCGGCACGGGCGCCAGCCAGGGCAACCTTGATATCGTAGGTTGGACCCACGACCTGAAGGCGGTTATAGATTATCTGTGGGGGCTGCCGGAGATAGACCACGGACGCCTATCCCTGGTCGGGTTTAGCGCCGGGGCCAGTGTCTCGATATACGTGGCTGCCCAGGACAAAAGAGTTTCCTCGATCATTGCCTGTGCCGCACCGGCTAACTTTAATGCCATCAGCGAGCCAGGCAAGTCCCAGCTCACCCTAGACTACTTTCGGAAAATCGGGATCATCAGGGATCCGGACTTCCCGCCGTCTGTCGCAGAATGGCTGAATGGTTTTCGCAGGATTAACGCGCTGCATAGCGTGGCAGATATCGCCCCCCGCCCGCTGCTGCTGCTGCATGCCAAAGGAGATGCCGTAGTACCAGTTAGCAACGCCGAGAAGCTCTATGAAGCAGCCGGTGAACCAAAACAGATCATCATCGTCGAGGGGACAGAGCACCGCCTGCGCCGTGACGAGCTGGCAGTAGATACCATTATCAGCTGGTTGAAGGCACGTTCCAAGAGTTAGGAGAGGCTTCTCCACAATCAGGGAGATAAGACCATGAAAGTATTAGTCACGGGGGGGGCCGGGTTTATAGGGTCCCATCTGGTCGATGGGCTGATCCAGGCAGGTGACCAGGCGGTGGTAGTCGATGATCTTTCCAGCGGATCGCTGCGCTACTTAAATCGCAGCGCCAAATTTTACCAGATGGACATCGGCTCACCCGAATTAAAAGACCTGTTCGAAATTGAAAAACCGGAATCGGTCGTCCATCTGGCAGCTCAGATTTCCGTTACCAGGTCAGTCCAGGACCCGCTATACGACGCCAGGGTTAATATCCTCGGCAGCCTGAACCTGATCTCTAATTGTGTCAATCATAAGATCGCCAAAGTGGTCTACGCTTCCTCCTGTGCAATATACGGCCTCCCGCAAAATTGCCCTTTGGACGAAAACCACGAGATCAACCCGCTGTCTCCTTACGGGGTGTCCAAGCACACCGTGGAGCATTATTTAGCCACCCGCTATCATCTGAATGGGCTTTCCTATGTGGTATTAAGGTATGCCAATGTTTACGGTCCGAGACAGAACCCTTTCGGTGAAGGAGGGGTAGTGGCAATTTTCTCCCAACAGATGCTTTCCGGTAAACAGCCCACTATCTTTGGTCGGGGGGATAAGACCCGGGATTACGTTTACGTAAGTGATGTGGTCCGGGCTAATATGCTGGCTTTAAAATCAAAGGTGACCGGCATTTTTAATGTGAGCACCGGGCTGGAAACCCCGGACCAGACCATTTTCGATCTGGTAAAAAAGGAATGCCGCTACCAGGGTCAGCCGGTTTACGCCCCTGAGAGGCCCGGAGAAATAAAAAGAATTTTCCTCTCTTTTCAAAAAGCGGAAAAAGCCCTCAACTGGAAGCCACAGATAAACCTGAAAGATGGCATCGCCAGGGCCGTGGCGTTCTATCGCGAAGAACCTCTAAATCCTTAAAGGGAGTCAATGAAGTTCGAAAGAACTCAGTTTATCCAGGCGCTGGAAATTATGCCAGGAATCTATCCAGCGCAGGGTGCCGGATAGACAGCGCATGGCCAGAGATTGGGTCTGGGCACCACCGCTAAAATAGCGTACTCCCTTAAGCAGCTCTCCGCTGCTTACACCGGTAGCCGAAAAATAGACGTCGTCGCTGTCAATCAGGTCATCTATGGTATAGACTTTTTCTACGTCTACCCCGGCCTTTATAGCGGCCTGCCTTTCATCCTCGTTGCGAGGCCAGGCCTTGCATTGAATGCCTCCCCCGATACACTGGATAGCCGCTGCCGAAAGGACCCCTTCGGGAGTGCCCCCGATGCCCATCAGGGCATCCACCTCTCTGTTTGGCAGAGCTGCCTCGATGCTGGCCGCCACATCTCCATCTGAAATCAATTTGACCCGCGCCCCGGCCGTTCTGATCTCCTCTATCAACTGCTCATGGCGTGGTCTATCCAGGACTACTACTGTCAACTCTGACAGCTTTCTCTTCTTGGCCCTGGCGATGTTCTTGAGGTTTTCAGAAACCGGGGCATTGATATCGATGCTATTTTTAGCCTCTATTCCGGTCACAATTTTGTTCATGTAGACGAACTCGCGCGGGCAATGCATCGTTCCCCTGGTACAGAGAGCCACTGTCGAGATCGCTCCCGGCAGTCCTCTGGCCACCAGGGTGGTACCATCTACAGGGTCAACGGCGATATCCACTTTCAGGTCGGAGCCGTCTCCGATCTTCTCCCCGATGAATAACATGGGAGCATGGTCTTTTTCTCCTTCACCAATGACAACCACCCCATCCATTCTGATGCTACCCAGGACAGAGCGCATGGCCCCTACCGCAGCCCCATCTACCAGATTTTTGTTGCCCAGGCCAAGGTAGCGTGCCGCCGCCATTGCCGCCGCCTCGGTAACGCGGACCAATTCCATGGCTATATTACGTTCGATTTTGCGTTCAGATGCCTTCTTTTCCATTACAACCTCACCTTGAGTTATTCACCCAAGTATAGTATAAGAAAAAATCAAAATCAATTCTCGGCTAACCGATCCGGCGCTTTGCCCGCGAAATGAAAAAGGGAATCAACTTGCATCTGCCTGCCCCGCACCTTATTATTTAACCAGAGTGATTAAAAGACGGCTGTCCCAAAAAATCCATATTGGGAGCGTGGCAGTGGGTGGCGATGCGCCTATCGTGGTACAGTCTATGACTAAGACCGATACCCGCGATGCGCGCGCCACTATCGAGCAAATCCGGGAACTGGAGGACTGCGGGTGTGAAATAATTCGCTGTGCAGTACCGGACCTGGAAGCCGCCCGCGCTCTGAAGACCATTAAGAAAGGGATCTCCATCCCGCTGGTGGCCGATATTCATTTCGACTACCGCCTGGCGCTGGCGGCCCTGGAGGCAGGAGTGGATGGACTGCGCCTCAATCCTGGCAATATCAGCGACCCTGCCAGGGTCTCGGTGATAGTGAAAGAAGCCAGAGTAAGGCGGGTGCCTATCCGCATCGGTGTCAACTTCGGCTCCTTGCCGCAGGACCTGGACCCCGCACTTTCCCTCCCGCAAAAGATGGCGGCAGCGGCCCTGCGCCACATCCGAATGCTGGAAGACCTGGACTTCGACCTGATCAAAGTCTCCCTGAAAGCCTTCGATGTGCCCACCACCATACAAGCCTACCAGGAGATCGCCGGCCGGATTCCCTATCCCCTGCATATCGGCATTACCGAGGCCGGGACTCCGCGGCAGGGAATGGTCCGCAGTGCGGTGGGGCTGGGAATTTTGCTGGACCAAGGGCTGGGCGATACTCTGCGAGTCTCCCTGACTACCCACCCCCGCGAAGAGGTCTTCGCGGCCTATGAAATCCTTAAAAGCCTGAATCTGCGGGAGCATGGACCGCTGCTGGTGAGCTGCCCCACCTGCGGCCGCGCCGAGGTGGATGTGGTATCCCTGGCAAATGCGGTCGAAGCACACCTGCTAAAGATTAAGAAGCCGCTTAAGGTGGCAGTAATGGGCTGCGTGGTTAACGGCCCGGGGGAAGCTAAAGACGCCGACATCGGCGTAGCCTGCGGCCAGGGCAAGGCAGTTCTATTTAAAAAAGGCCGGCTGCTCCGGACCATCGAGACAGGAGTTATTTTAAGCGAGTTGCTCAGGGAAATTGAGGGAATGTAAGGGGAGAGCAGCTACCTTAGCCGGACTTGAAAAAATTCTTAAGTCTGATTTTGGGGGGAGTTTAAACATGCGCGTGTCTAGACTATTCGGCAAGACTTTGAGGGAGGTCCCGGCAGATGCGGACACTATAAGCCACCAGTATTTGCTGAGGGCAGGCATGATCAGCCAGCTTACCGCTGGAATCTATTCGTTTCTCCCGTTGGGGCAGCGAATTTTGACCAAGATTGAAAACATCATCCGCGATGAGTCGAATAAAGCGGGCGGACAGGAGGTCATGCTGCCGGTGCTGCACCCGCTGGAAATCTGGCAGAAATCCGGCCGGGATAGCATCCTGGGCGAAATCCTCTTCCATTTGAAAGACCGCCGCGGCCACGAACTGGTGCTCGGCCCAACCCACGAGGAAATCATCACCGACCTGGTAAGCCGCAATGTTCAGAGCTATCGCGACCTGCCCTTAATGCCTTACCAGTTGCATACTAAACTAAGGGATGAGCCCCGTCCGCGCGCCGGTCTCCTGCGGGTGCGCGAGTTCGTGATGCACGATCTCTACAGCTTCGATGTAGATGAAAAGGGGCTGGACTTGAGCTATGAAAAGATGCGCCAGGCTTATAGCAACATTTTCACCCGCTGCGGGCTCCCGGCCATCCTGGTGGAAGCGGACAGCGGCGCCATTGGGGGCAAGGACTCCTACGAGTTCATGCTGGTGGCCGCCAGCGGGGAGGACGAGATTATCTTTTGCGAAAAGTGTAAATGCGCCGCCAACGTGGAAAAGATGATTGCTGTTAAAAGCCGGATTGAAGTTGAAAAACCACTGGCCTTAGAGGAAGTCAGCACCCCTGCCGTATCGACCATTGAGGACCTGGCCAGGTTCCTCAAAGTAGACCCCAGCCGCACCCTGAAGGTCGTGCTGTATGCGGCCGATAATGAGCCGGTAATGGCATTGATAAGAGGTGACCTGGAAATCAACGAGGTCAAATTGAAGAAGATTTTACATTGTCAAGACCTGCGCCTGGCCACGGAAGCTGAAGTGGCAGCGGCCGGACTCGTCGCGGGCTTCGTTTCGCCGGTGGGATTGAAAAGCCGCATAAAGGTTATCGGCGATGACTCTGTGGTGGCGGGGGTCAACTATGTCGCCGGGGCCAACAAGAAGGACACGCACTTTAAAAATGTGAACTATCTTAGGGACTTTAAGGTGGACTTGCTGCAGGACATCGCTAAAGCCCGGGCGGGCGATGCCTGTCCGAAGTGTGCCTGTGCCCTGTCTGCCACGCGCGGAATCGAGGTGGGACATATCTTTAAGCTGGGTACTCTTTACAGCGAGAAGATGGGGGCCAAATTCATCGACGAAAACGGCGTCTCTAAGCCCTGCGTGATGGGGACTTACGGGATCGGTGTGGGACGCTTGATGGCTGCTGCCATTGAACAGAACCATGATGATAAGGGAATTATCTGGCCTCTTTCCATCGCCCCTTACCAGGTGCACCTGTGCGGCTTGTTCATGGACAATCCCAGGGCGGCCGCAGCCGCTGAAAAGCTCTACCAGGATATGGAGGCCCAGGGAATTGAAGTGCTCTTTGACGATCGGGTGGAGTCCCCCGGGGTCAAATTCAATGATGCTGACCTTATCGGAATACCCCTCAGGGTGACCATCAGCCCCCGCACATTGGAAGGGGATAACGTAGAGTTCAAGCGGCGCCGGGAAAAGAAAGCACAAATCCTGCCCCTGAGCGCTATCGTAGGGCATCTTAAAACCCTTATTCAGAAAGAGCTAATATAATAAAAAAGGAAGGACCTGATAACAAAATACTGCAGTGATACGGAGGCCGGATATGACAGTCGAACTAAAACTCAGCGTCAACGATGTTCCCATCGATACCGACTATTTCGTGGCGGGATTTATTGATCATACCGTCAGCGGCATGATGGAATCCCTGGAGGATACCGGCCCCATAAAGGAGCTAAACCTGCTCGTGGACGGCGACAAGGTCACCATTAATCTGAACGGGGCCGTGGTCCGCAGCAATGATTTCGTTAACAAAATAATCAAAGCTACCCTTCTGGGGATGGTCTCCGTCCTGAAAGGTGTTAAGGGCGCTCAAAAAGTTAATATTACCCTCCGCAAGTGAGGTCCGGTCCCCTCCAAAGTAGATTCCGATCTGCTGCCAGCAGTCGCCGCAGCTCCGGCTAACCTGGGCTGGATCGTAGACCGGAGAGGAGCAGAAAATGGCTTTAATGGAAATTACAGTGGTACCTCTGGGTGCAGGCACTTCGCTGAGCAAATACGTCGCCAAAGCCATCAGGGCACTGGAGAGCGTACCCGAAGTAGACTATGAGCTGACCTCCATGGGGACTATCGTTCTCGGGCGGATGGACCGCTTGCTGGAGGCGGCCCAGAAGATGCATCAGGCAGTACTGGATGCCGGCGCCCAGCGCGTCGAGACCATCATCCGGATTGACGACCGGCGGGACAAGACCGTCACCCTGGCCAGTAAATTAGCTGCGGTGCAGAAGGAACTGGGTGACCGGGACTAGATAGCATTTGACATTGGCCCCACCCGTGTTATTTGATATAAGCTATCAATGCCAATCATACAGGTCTTTATTCTGCTGGCTACCGGCCTGGCTATCGGCCTTATCAGCGGGTTGCTGGGCATCGGCGGTGGTATTATTCTGACGCCGGTTCAATACTGGCTTTACACTTCCAACGGCTTGAGCACCGACCTGGCCATCAAGATGTCCTTTGCCACTTCCCTGGCGGTAATTTTCCCAACCGCCGCCTCGGGTGTCTGGCAGCACCAGAAGACCGGTCGCATTTACTGGAAAGCTGCCATCTTTATGGGAACCTTCACCGCTGCCGGCAGTTTTATCGGGGCTTCTTTGGCAGCCTATATCCCGGGCTCAGCCTTGAAGATTGCTTTCGGCTGCGTAACCCTGGCCGTGGCTATCCGGATGCTGGCGGTTAAAATATCCGACACCGATAACCCCATCCGGGAAAATCTGTGGTTGTGGTTCGCCCTGGCCTTACCCCTTGGCATAATTACCGGCATTCTGGGGCTCGGTGGCGGCATCTTCGTAGTACCGGTGCTGGTGCTGGTACTCAGGTTTCGCCTGCACAACGCTATGGCTACCTCACTGGGCATGTTGCTTTTTACCAGCGCCGGCGGCATCGCCGGTTGGGTAATCAACGGGACCCGGGTCGCCAATCTGCCTCCTTTTAGCATCGGGTATATTTTATGGCCGGCCTTCGTTGTCCTGGCCATTGGCAGCATTACCATGGCACAGGTCGGGGCCCGGGTCGCTCCCAGGGTCCCCGGTAAATACCTGAACTATGCCTTTGTAGCCCTGCTATTTTACATCAGCCTGGACATGCTCGGCGCTGTGGACTGGATAGTCCATCATTTTTCATAGCCTGTATTAGCGATTATAATAATCTGAGAGTCCATTTTAGGTTTACCTATCTTTTATCCTTTTTAAAACACCTGAGGAGGAGTCAAGATGCCCGTGATTGTCTCGATTGTCGGCAAGTCCAGCACCGGGAAAACCACTTTTCTGGAGAAATTGCTCCGCGAGCTGACAGCCCGCGGTAATAAGGTGGCCACCATAAAGCATTCCCATCACAGCCTCTCCTTTGATGACCCGAGCAAAGACAGCTATCGCCACGCCCAGGCGGGCGCCGCTGCCACCATGGTCAGTTCCACCACCTCATTCCAGATTATAAAAGCCGTCCCGCAGGAACTCAGTATTGAGGAATTAGCCCGCAACCTCGGCGAAGAATATGACCTGATACTCACTGAAGGCTTTAGCCGTGGAAACATGCCCAAGATAGAGATCCACCGCAAGGAAGCCGGGCCTTTGCTGGAAACTGCCACCAGGCTCTTTGCCGTGGTCACGGATGAGCCCCTGGAAACTGAAGCCCGGCAATTCGGCTTTGAGGATGTCAAAGGAGTAGCTGACCTTTTGGAGGAGAAGTATATTCGCCCTAATCAGGAAAGGTTCACCCTTTATGTGGAGGGAGAGAATTTGCCCGCTTCAGCTTTACCGCGCCAGGCCATCGAGGACTTTCTGGCCGCTGTTAACAAAACCCTAAAAGGAGATAGGGAGATCACTGACCTTGAGTTCCGCTATTATAAAAGGCGAAATCGAGGTGAGGCGAAAGAAAAAATGGCAGCCTAAAGGACTGGTTTGATAAAAACCACAAAATAGAAGGTTA
>JAGDMY010000137.1 GCA_017860765.1 Chloroflexota bacterium
ATGAGCTGGCTGGCGATAGTGGGTACAACGGCAATGCCAATGCCGATGCCGGAAATCGCGATGCCCGCCATCAGACCGCGTCTGCGGCCGAACCATCTGGCGATCAGCGAGACCAGTGGCACATAGATGCTGCCTGCTCCGATGGAGACGATGACTCCGTAGAAGAGATAAAATTGCCACAGGCTGCTGATGCGGGAGGTCAACAGGTACCCCAGCCCCACCAGTATCGCGCCGGCAGTCACTACTTTCCGGGGTCCAAACCTGTCCCCCAGCCTGCCTGAGATGAAGGCCAGAGCTCCCCCTATGAGCATGCTCATTGAAAATGGTCCGGCAGTGGCTGCGCGCGTCCAGCCGAACTCACTAAGCATCGGCTTGAAAAAGACGCCAAAGCTTAGCTGAGAGCCGAAGACAGTCACCATGATCAGGAAGCAGACCGCGACTATGATATATCCGTAATAAAAGCTGGATTTATTATTTGTATGAGGCGGGGGACCTGCTGGCATGTTCAAATGATTTTTCTACCTGCAATCCGTTCTCAAGCAGCATGAATTGAGGCTTTGCTGTTTCCGGATTCCCCTTTCCGGCCGGTTATCAGGGACTTTATCAACTGTGGCAGCCCTACCAGCCCCTGGGGCATGGCGAAAACCACCACCAGCAGTATAAAAGCCTGGACCAGCGGAGTATAGGATTTCAAATCGCGGAAAAGCTCGGGGACGATAAACAGAATAGCAGTGCCGACAATAGGTCCCGGAAAGCTGGTCAACCCGCCAATTAAAACATACATGAAGAGAAACAACGTTGCACTCAGGTTAAAGGTGGTGTATGACAGCGTAAGATTATAATGAGCATAGACTGCCCCGGCCAGGCCAACGAAAAAGCTTCCCACCGCCAGGGCGAAAACCCGGTAGCGGGCTTCATTGATACCTACACTTGAAGCGACCATGTAAGATTGTGAAATGGCCTTCCAGCTGAGGCCGATGCGACAGTTTTCAAACCTCCAGAGGGCGACCAGCGAGGCCACGCATATCCCCAAAATAACGTAAAAGTAAGGGACCTTGGAAGAGGTGATAGGAAACAGGCCCGGGATGCCCGTCAGGCCGCTGTAGCTGCCGGTCCATTTACCCAGGGCAAAAATTACAGATAGTACGGCGGTCCCGAAGAAAAGGCTCACCATGGTATAGTATATCGTTCTCAGGCGGGCAAAGGGGAATCCGATGAAGATTGAAATGGCCATAGCTACCAATGCACCCACTATCAGGGTAATCCAGGGAGAAAGGCCGACCCATTTGGCCAGCATGGCTGCCGCGTAGCCCCCGATGCCCATAAACCCGGCGTGGGCCAGAGGCATTTGCCCGGATACGGTAATGGTGCGCAGGCTGACCGCGGCGATAATGTAGATGAGGGTCAGGATAAAAATATGGATCATATAAGGTGATTTGATAAAAAGCGGGAGCAAGGCTACTATCACCGTCACTCCCCCATAGATGGCAGGTTTGACTATTTTACTCCTGCCAGGGGGGACCGCGCTGACAACCGGGTCCTGATTTTCAACCATATTAAAGCGTACCCTTCCTACTGGACTTCGTGACCGAAAAGCCCCTGAGGCCGAACGATCAAAATGGCAATAATAATCGCCAGGGCGATGGCATCGCTCATGGCGCCTTCCAGGAACACCGGCAAAACAGCATCCAGTCCGCCGATAATGATTCCGCCGAAAAAGATGCCTCCGATGCTGCCGATGCCGCCCAGGATAAGGATGATAATGGCTTTAAGGAGTATCGCATCGCCCATAAAGGCGTTTAAGTTTAACAGAGCCCCCATCAGGCAGCCCGCAATAACAGCCAGGGCAAAGGCGATCACGGTGGCAATGCCGGAAATGCGGTGGACATTAATACCATGCAGGGCAGCCGCCACCATATTCTGGGAAACGGCCTGCATTTGCTGCCCCCGCTGGGTGTTGTTGATAAACCAGATCATAAAGGCCAGCAGAGCACCGCCTATGAGAAAAGTAGCCAGCCTTCCGGCGCCGAACGAAACGGGCCCCACGGTGATTATGCCAGACACGAAGGCCGGTAGTTTGTCCACAGTTTTGCCCACCACTACGTTTACGGAGGTCTGCAGGATAACGCTGATTCCGACGCAAACCACGATCACCCGGTTCTGGTCGCTGGCTACAGGCCGGAAGGCAAACTTCTCCAGAAACAGTCCCAGGAGGCCCATGACTATTACCGCGAGGACCATGCCTATCCAGGGGTTTATGCCCAGCCGGACCGCCAGGGCGTAGCACATGTAAGCTCCTGCCATGTATACTGCTCCATGGGCCAGGTTAAGTACACCCAGGATATTGAAGAGGAAGGCAAAACCCAGGGCCACCACAATATACATCGAGGATATTACCAGCACATTGATGAATGTCGTCAGAGTAAGTTGTCCCACTTCCATCGCTGACCGCTCTCTCCTGCTGACCACATAGGCTATAAAAAATCGGGGTCAATCGTCGCGATCCCGATTATCCCAGGGCCTGCTCATGGCTGACGAACTTGGGGCCGCTAAAATGAGCCTTACATCCGGTAAAGCTGCCGTGGCAGGTTATGTTAATTCTAGTAAATTATAGTGGCAATGATTTGGCATGTCAAACCTTTTCCACGGGAGAGAATAGAAACATTGACAAAAATTCAAGGGGTTTATAAAATAAGGACAATACGATGTGTCACATGTGACATCACGCTCTACCCCGGTATATCCGCCTGAGCGCCCAAGGGCCCGATCGGGCCGGGTTTTTAGCCGCTGAAAATTGAGAGAAAATAGTTAAAGGTTCTTCTGGACCGCAGGGAAGGCCTGAATACTGGATTCTGAGGAGCAGGAAGATGATAGATAAAAGGATATTTCAATTCCCCATACTCTATACTGCTAACCTGGGGAAGATTGCGATTGGCTGGGGGGTCCATGAGACCGTTGGCGACGAGTGCAAAGCGGCGAAAATCAAAAAGGCCCTTATCATTACCAGCGGGCTAAAAGGTACCGGCGTGGTTGATGAGATACAGGGGATATTAAATTACCACGGGGTCTCGACCGTGGTCTTCGATAAGATTACCTCTAACCCCAAGGACTATGAGGTTATGGAAGCCTATAAGGTCTTCCAGGAGTCCCAGTGCGATGGAGTGGTCTCCATCGGCGGCGGCAGCTCACATGACAGCGGCAAGGCAGTGCGCTCCATTGCCGCTAACGGTGGAGTATATGTTGGCGACCTGGCGGTATTTATCAATCCGCCCTGGATGGAAGTAATGAAAAAGTTCAAGCCGGTGACCATACCCCAGATCTCCATCAATACGACTGCGGGCACCGGGGCCGAGTTTACCTATGCCGGCGTGGTTACTAATACCAGAGTCCGGGCTAAACAATTAATTCTGGTACCCGGGCAAACTCCTACGGCCGCTCTGATCGACCCTTTGCTGGTCCGCCTGATGCCGCAGAATATCGCTGCCTGGACCGGCTTCGATGCCCTGGCACATGCCTTCGAGTCTTATATTGCCAGAGTGCAATCCAAATACAGCAATGCCTTGTTCCTGGAGACCATGAGACTGGTCTCCGAAAATCTCCGGGAGTTTGCTTTCAACCGGATGAACCATAATGCCTGCGAGAACATGTGTTATGCGGAATCCATGGCGGGGATTGGCATTGTGCTCGGGGCCGGCGGAGGCATCGTCCACGGACTGGCGCATCAAATTTCAGCTTTGACAGGATGTCACCATGGCCGCTCCAATGCCGTGATGTCGCTGGCCGGAGAAAGGTATAATCAGCCTGCCTGCCCTGAAAAATTTGGGGATATGGCCCGCGCGATGGGGGTAGATACGCGCGGTATGACAGCGGTACAGGCCTCTGATAAATGGTTCGAGGAGATTGAAAGACTGCTCAAGGACCTGGGCATCCAGACGGGCAACCTGAAGGAACAGCTGGGACTTAAGCGAGAGGATTTCGACCATATCGCAAGGGTATATTCCAACGATTGGGTGAGCGAGGGAAATCCCCGGGATTTTAATCACGCTGATTGTATTAAAATTCTGGAAAGTGTATATTAGGGGTACCTTATTTCCAACTGGACAGCGGGTCACGTCAGGTCTTATAATGACCTTAGGATTCCGAGGTAAAAGCCGGGTTGTTAAAGCTATTGCCAATAAGAAGGAGCTATCATGCACAAAGACCTTAAATCCGTCGCCGAAGTGGCAGAGAAGAACAGTTGCCAGACCGGTCAGGAAGAGCCCCAGGTACTGGAAGAGATCGTGGTTGAAGAACTGAGTATAGATGGCATCTGCGGCGTATACTAAAAATGCCACTGCGTTTAGCGGGAAATGTCCAGGTCAGGAAAGAAAGCTGGGGACTGCTGTTTTATGCGCAGACCCAGCATCGCATTTTCTTCGTTAAAAGCAAAAACTGGTTGTATCCTCACCATTTTGACGGGGCATGGACCTTTGAACGTCTGGTCCAGGATGTCGCTGCCCGCACCCCTACCGCTGATAACCTCGAACAAGCCCTACGGAAACTAACTGATAATTTGCTGAAGAATGGTATGATTGTCCATGAATTATGCTGAATGGCCCCTATCAGCTCCGGTGAATTTGACCTGGGAAATTACCCATAAATGCAACTTAAGCTGTATTCATTGCCTTTCCGGAAGTAAGGCCGAACTGCCCGGTGAGCTGGCCCTGGAGGAATGCCGGGAGATTGTTGATCAGTTAGCTGTCCTCAAAGTCTTTGAAATTAATTTTGGTGGCGGCGAGCCCTTTTTAAAGGATTATTTCCTTTCTCTCGTAGACTATATTCACACTAAGGGGATTGTTACCTGCATTAGCACTAATGGCACCTTGCTGAATCCAGGA
>JAGDMY010000138.1 GCA_017860765.1 Chloroflexota bacterium
GCAAAAAGTCCGGCAGCCACAACGGCGCCGGCAGCCACAGAACCATCCAGGTCAATGGCGGCCCCTGTGCCAGCTCCAACGATTGCTCCGGTTCCTGCTGTTCGACCACCGGCACCTGAAGTAACGGCAGCTCCGCAGGCTGAATCACCTGCTACATCAGAAAATCAGGACCAGAAGACCATTACAGGAGCTACCGGTAGCCCATTAAACTTGACGGAACGAGAACAAATCAAAAAGATTGTTATTGAGGCCTTTAATACCCGTCAAGCCCTTCTCGAAAAAGCCCTCGCAGAGGCCTCCCCCGAGGTCAGACCTGCCATACGCCAGGCCATTGCCCAGTCCCTGGCCGAGTATGAGACAGCCTTAAGCCAGCTCGAATAGGGTGGTTCGGCAATCAAAAGTATCTCAACCACTAACCAAGCCGCTCTTTGTCCGTTATTATTTATGGAAAGGTAAAATTTAGGAGGTAAATACGTGAGAACAAAAACATTTCTGGCAATAGGGATAGTGATTGTCCTGGCGTTGGTCGGTCTGGCGGGCTGCAGCGCTGCCAAGGTAGCCGCCACTGATGGCCAGCCGGTAAGCGTCAATATCGGCAGCCAGCAGACCGGTATCTGGGTCAATGGGACCGGGAAGGTCACCCTGACTCCGGATATCGCTACCCTATCATTGGGGGTCTCCGCTCAAACATCTTCTGTGACAGAGGCCCAATCTCAGGCGTCCGCAGCGATGGGCAAAATAATGGAGGCTTTGGCGGCTAATGGCGTAGCCCAAAAAGATATCCAGACCCAGTTTTATAATGTCCAGCAGGTGACCCGGTGGGATGACAAAAACCAGCAAGAAGTAGTCATCGGTTACAGGGTCAGCAACATGGTGATTGCCAAACTGCGTGATATGGCCAAGATTGGCTCAGTTATCGATGCGGTGGTAGCGGCAGGTGGTGATTTGACCCGGATCAACGGCCTTGCTTTCTCAGTCGAGAAGCCAGAGCAGTATTATTCCCAGGCCAGAGAGCTGGCGATGAATGATGCCAAGGCCAAGGCGCAGCAAATAGCTGCGTTATCCGGCGTCACCCTGGGTAAACCAACCTTTGTCTCGGAGAATGCTTCAACACCGCCGGTGCCCTATCCGCAGGTGGCTTATAAAGGCGATATGGCTGCAGGAGCCGCGCCTTCCGTGCCTATCAGCACCGGAGAACTGGATATTGTGCTGAATGTCCAGGTAACCTACGCCATCCAGTAGCGATTCTTAATTGTCGATTCCAGTTTATTGGAGGGAGGCCAATGCCTCCCTCCAATTTTTTTATCAGCCATACCTCTTGATTGGGTGGTAGCAGGGGGAATATAATCAGATAACGACCCCGAGGTTTCTGTATTTTCGTGATTCATCTTAAACTGCCGTATATAAGGTATTCATCCAAAAATAGGCGTTAGGAGGGAGCAATGGCGAAAGGCGAACAGGTTTTTACCAACTGTACCACAGGCGGACCGGTACACGTCTTTGTCAGAGATGGAAAAATCTCGAGAGTTGAACCGCTCATATTCGACGAAGAGGATGCGGCTGGCAAATGGACTATCAATGCCAGAGGTAAAAAGTTTTCCCCCCCGGACATCGCCCGGCTGGCGCCCTATGTCCTGGCGGAAAGGTCGAGGATATATTCCAAGGACAGGATCCTCTATCCGCTTCTGCGCGAAGATTTCAAGCTCAAAGGCGATCGAAAACCGCGCAACAGAGGTGTCTCGGGATACAAACGAATCAGCTGGGAAGCTGCCCTGGATATCCTGACTGAAGAAATAATGCGTGCCCAGGCTACCTACGGTCCGGGCTCTATTATCGCTACCCCTTCATCCCATCACAACTGGGGTAATATCGGGTACCGGCACAGCAGCCTGTTCCGCTTTATGGGAATTTTGGGGGCAACCTATGTTGATCATAACCCTGACAGCTGGGAAGGCTGGCACTGGGGTGCCATGCACACCTGGGGTTTTGCCTGGAGACTGGGCATTCCCGAGCAGTATGATCTGCTGGGAGACGCCTTGAAAAATACCGAGATGGTGGTCTATTGGTCCAGCGACCCGGATGGCGAGCCCATGATTTACACCGGTCAAGAATCAACCCCCTGGCGTTTCTGGCTGAAGCAACTGGGCGTGCAGCAAGTTTTCGTGGACCCGCATTACAACTTTACGGCGATTAATCATGCCGACAAATGGCTGGCGCCCCGCCCGGGGACCGACGCCGCTCTGGCAGCGGCTATTGCCTATGTCTGGATTATTGAAGATACCTATGACAAAGAGTATGTCGCCCGGAAGACTTACGGATTCGAAAAATGGAAGGACTATCTCCTGGGCAAAGAAGATAAAATACCCAAAACTCCGGAATGGGCCGAAAAGGAAAGCGGCATCCCCGCCAGAGAAATAAAAGCCCTGGCCAGAGAATGGGCCCAGAAAAGGACTATGCTGGCCTGCGGAGGGCTGGGAGGGGCGCTCTGCCGCTCGGCCTATGCTACTGAGTGGGCCCGTATGATGGTCTATCTCCAGGCCATGCGCGGGATGGGCAAACCGGGCATTGGCATGTGGACCACCAACCAGGGAGCCCCCTTTAATGGCAATTTTTTCTTCCCGGGCTACGCTGAAGGAGGGATCTCCGGTGATGGCAACAACAGCGCGGCTGCTTATCACCTGATTACCCGGGGAGTGTACGAGCATCCCGTAGCTTCCATGGTAAACAACCCACTGGGACAGCATATCCCCCGTCTGCTCCTGCCGGAAGCCATTATGAGTCCGCCCATTGAATGGCGGGGTAAAGGCTTCTGCGGTAACTCCACTGAAATGCAGTTCAAAAAATATAAATATCCGGAGGACGGGTTTTCTGCCGGTCATATGTTTTGGAGATACGGGGGTGCTTACATCGGGACCATGACCAACACCAACCGCTGGGTCAAGATGTACCGGCATCCCAATCTGGAATTTGTGGTTAATCAGTCTATATACCTCGAGGGTGAGGCCAAGTTCGCCGATCTGATTCTGCCGGCCTGCACCAATTTTGAGAGGTGGGACATTGGCGAGTGGGCTAACTGCTCGGGCTATATACCTCATTCCTCTACCGGGACCAACCGCAGGGTAATCGTGTTCCAGAAAAAATGCATTGAACCCCTGGGGGAGTCCAAGAGCGATTATGAGATCTTTGCCATGGTAGCCAAACGGCTGGGATTTTATGAGAAATTTACGGAGGGCGGCAAATCGGACCTGGATTGGGTCAAGAGAATGTTTGCCGGCACCGACATCTCCAAATATATTACCTGGGAGCAATTTGAAAAGAAGGGTTATTTTGTGGTCCCCCTCCCCAAAAACTATCAGCCTACCCCGGCACTGCGCTGGTTTGCGGAAAGCCGCAAGAGAGATACCCCTGACTGGGGCCCCTGCGGCGGTGGAATCATGGGGCTGCCGGATGGGGATGGCAATCTGGCCACTCAATCTGGAAAAGTGGAGTTTGAATCACAAAGTCTCCTGCGGTTTGACCCTCATGACCCGGAAAGACCGCCGGTGGCCAGGTATATCCCTTCCTGGGAGGGCCATCATACCCGCAAGCTGTTTTCGAAGTATCCACTGCAGATGATTACTCCCCACCCGAGATACAGCTTCCATACCATGTATGATGGCAAGGAAAGCTGGATGAATGAGGTCCCCGAGCACCGGGTAAAGAAAGACGGTTATTATTACTGGGTCATGCGCCTTAATCCCAAAGACGCCGAAAAGAGAAAGATAAAAGAGGGTGATATTATAAAGGCTTTCAATGACAGGGGGGCAGTTCTGCTCAGCGCTCAGATTACCAACCGGGTGCCGCCGGGCATAGTGCATTCCTGGGAGTCCTGCGCGGTATACGACCCAATAGGGGAACCAGGCGAGTCGCCGGACAGGGGCGGATGCATCAACCAGTTGACCCCGCATCGTTTCGTTTCCAAGAATGCCTGCGGCATGGCGCCGGGCTCCTGCCTGATTGAAATTGAGAAATGGGAGGCGAAATAACATGGCTAAATACGCTATGGTAATCGATGTCGCCAGATGCACCGCCTGCTACAGTTGTTTTGTGGCCTGCAAAGACGAGTACTGGGAAAATGATTATCCTCCATACACGGCCGGTCAGCCGCGGCACGGGCAGTTCTGGATGAACCTGACCAAGCAAGAGCAGGGGGCTTATCCCTACATCAGGGTAACCTATATGCCCCGGCCCTGCATGCACTGTCAAAATCCCTCCTGTTTAAAAGCGGCTAAAGATGGAGCGATATATAAAAAGCGCAACGGAATCGTGGTGATCGACCCGGAGAAGGCGGTGGGACAGAAGCAGATAGTGGATGCCTGTCCTTATGGCTCGATTTACTGGAACCCTGTCAGGAAGCTGCCCCAAAAATGCACCTTCTGCGCTCACCGGTTGGCCGAGGGTAAGATTCCCCGCTGCGTCTTGTCCTGTCCCAGCGGGTGCCTGAATTTTGGCGATTTGGCTGATCCGGAGAGTGAGGTCGCGAAGCTCTTGAAAACAGGCCGGGCTGCAGTTTTCCATCCGGAATTCAAGACGCAACCCAGCGTGTACTATTTGAACCTGGATCGTATTACGCGCAGTTTTATCGCCGGAGCGGTAGTTTTAGGAGATATCAACGAATGTGCTAAGGGAGCTTCGGTCACCCTCAGAGGCCCTCAGGGTAAAGCAGCCCGTACCAAAGCCAACGCTTTCGGGAATTTCGAGATTGCAGGGCTAGACCCTGGAAAATATTCGCTGAAAATCGGAAATCCAGGGTATACGGCTAAATCCCTGCAGGTTGACCTGAAGACCAGCCAGTACCTGGGCGATATCATTTTGAAAAAG
>JAGDMY010000139.1 GCA_017860765.1 Chloroflexota bacterium
CCGCCCTGGTTTTGTTAGTGATGATTATCCCGACCATAAATAGGCTGGCTTCAGCTTATTTGTAAAGCAAGCTTGACATCAGTCCGCCCCCCGGGGTAGAATGTTAGTAAAGCAACCTTTACATCGGGGGTGAATTAATTGGAAAATCGGCTGCGCGAACTGCGGGAGGAAAAAGGCCTCACCCAAGAAGATCTGGCGGCCCTGGTAAATGTGTCCCGCCAAACCATTATTTCTTTGGAAAAGGGCAAATACAATCCTTCGATTGTACTGGCCCACCGCCTGGCCCAAATATTTCAATTGCCTATTGAAACGGTTTTCGTATTTAAAGCGGGAGAGGAGAAATGATGATGAATTCCACCAATCGAAATTTTCTGCGTTATATCATGCTCTTTTTATTGTTCAGCCTGGGCATGTGGCAAAACTTAAGCGGCAATAGCGCTTATGGCAGCGCCTTGATGGGAGCAGCGATCTTCGTTTTTATCGCTGTAACCTTCAAACAGAGGAAAATCAGAAAAATGGAGGCCCAGGGCCTGAACACCTATGATGAAAGGGCCTGGTTCGTTGCGGGGCGAGCGGCTTATTTTACCTACTTAACTTTTACCTTGGGCAGTGCTTTCGTGGTCTTGCTGGGATCTGTCTGGGGCCCGCCGGTTCTGGTCAATCCCTACAATCTTCTGGGCATATGCTTGAGCCTGCTTGTATTGCTGTATATCTGCTTCTATTACTATTTTAACTACAAAATGTAGCCCCGGCCGGGCCCAGAGCCCGATATTCAGCTTCCCAGCCTAAGGCGTCCATATCCACTCTCGCCCGTCATAGCCGGGACCGGGCCGGGCAAGCTGGAAATTACGGCCTTGCAAATCCTATTGGCATGATTTATGCTGGAAAGGATGGCGTATCTTTGCCAAACTCCAATGTTATCGCAAGAGAGGAGATAAACAATGCTGGGGAAGACCGTACAGGAAATAAACGTGGGCGACACCGCCAGTTTTACAAAAACAGTAACCGAATATGATGTCTATTCAATCGCGGGTATGACCGGGGACTTCAATCCCGCCCATATCAATACCGTTTATGCCGGCGAGACCGCATTCGGCAAGATAATCGCCCATGGTTTGCTTACCATGGGATTTATATCCAATGTGCTGGGGACTCAACTGCCCGGTCCGGGGACTATATATATTAAACAGAAGTCTGATTTCATAAAACCAGTTTATGTTGGCGATACCATAACTGCCACGGTAGAGGTAACCAAAAAGGATGAGGCCAGAAACCGGGTGTGGCTGCGTACATATTGTAATAACCAGCGCGGGGAGCTGGTGGTGGACGGCGAAGCCATAATGATGCCGAGAGTGTAATCTCCCCCCAATAATGGTCCGGCGGCAAAAATAGGGACGCGGCGCTGATCATACCTTACTGACCGTACCCGCATAAATCCTCCGTTAATTAAGAAGGGAAAAAGCCTGAGCTTTTTCCCTTCTATTTATCTTATCTGCATTCGTCTTGGGCCCGGGTTTAACGCCCCGCCTTCAAAAGGTCGCGGATTTCGCTCAACAGCACCTCTTCATTACTGGGCGCAGGCGGGGGCGCCGGGGCTTCTTCTTTCTTGTGCATATGGTTGAGCGCCTTTACGATCAGGAATATGACATAGGCGATGATCAGGAAATCGACCACATTCTGCAGGAAAGCTCCGTACTTGATAACCGCTTGTCCTATCTGGATCGACAAGTCAGCAAAGTTGACGCCCCCCATCAGCAACCCGACCAGCGGCATGATCACGTCACCGACCAGGGAGGTGATGATCTTACCGAAGGCTCCCCCGATGATTACCGCGACCGCCAGGTCCATGACATTACCCTTCATCGCAAATTCTTTGAATTCCTGCCACATTATGCATCGCCCTCCTTATTATTATTATGTACTCCTTTTTTACAACTCCTGTAAAGAGTATAGCATAGTCATTCCTGGCCGAGCTGCTCTTAAATGCCCCCCTGGCGGAATCACAGCCGCCCGGCGTAGATTGCCCCGTCACCGCCACAAAAAGGGGAGACGCTCTGCACGCCCCCCCAATTCGTTCATTATTTGGTTAGCTGCAGCCGACTAAATTATCAGTCCGAGCGGGCCGCCAGCCAGTCGCTCAACAAGGGATAGACCCGGTTTACCGCTACCTTGCCGAATACCAGTCCGCCGTGACCGATGGGGAATTCGTGATATTCCTTATCCACGGACGAAAGCGCCTCCATCGCCACCTTGGCTTGTAAAGGTCTGACCAGATGGTCATTTTCACCGGCCAGAACCAACAGGTTAGCGGTTATGCGGCTTAGATCAATGTTGTGGCCTCGCAATTTGAACTCGCCTTTTATCAGCTTGTTTTCATGATACATCTCTTGGACCCATTGCCGATAGGCCCCACCCGGGAAGTTCTGGTTGTCATCCACCCATTTGTTCAAGACTTTCCAGTTATGCACCGGAGCCCCCTCTTCGACCATCTTCCACAACCGGCTGTAGGTGCCCAGAAAATTATTGACCGGTTTAAGCATCTTCACCCCGATATCCACAAACTCCTTGGGCACCAGTTCGAAGGTGTCCACCAGCTTGTCCACATCATTGCCGAAAGTGGTGTCCAACCACCTGGTCTCAGTTCCGCCGATATCGAAGCGCAGCGGGGCAGCCAATAAGACCAGGTTTTTAAGGGTGGGATGGGGAAACAGGGATGCATACATGGTGGCCATGGTGCCCCCCATGCAATACCCGACAATAGATATTTCTTCACTGTGGGAATGTTGACACACTTTTTGCACAGCCCGGGCGATATATTTATAGACAAAATCATCAAAGGTCAGTTTGCGGTCTTCCCACTCGAAATCGCCCCATTCCAGAAGATAAACATCAAAGCCGTCATTGACAAGCTTTTCTATCATGCTCATGCCCGGGGTCAGGTCCAGTATATAGGCCTTGTTTATCAGCGCATAAGTGAACAGCACCGGAATCCGATGCTTGATCTCTTTTCCGGAATGGTAGCGGAACAGCTTGGTTTTGTTCTTGCGCCATACCACTTCCTTAGGGGTCACCCCGGTCTGGGGCCAGGGATCGAAGGCCAATATTTCGGCCCACTTGGTGGTAGCGGCCAACAAATTATCGTAACTCTCCTGCAGCTTCTCACCGATCTGGTCCACGTCCTGCGCTTTATAGTACTTCTTATCTGACACGCTCTATATTCCTCCTACTCACGTCCTGCGGCTTCAATAACATGCTCGCGCGGCGGAATGGCAATTGCTTCACCATCGATGATCAAATCTCCGTGTTGATTCCAGCAGGTTGTACGCAGTTTTACTCGGCCCCGGGGCAGCATTTCAATGACTTCCACCTGGGCGCGGATAGTATCATTAAAGAAGCAGGGCCTTAAAAAATGGGAGTTCTGAATTTCATAGATAGTTCCCGCACCGGGCAGATGGTTGCCGACCACATTGGATATCAATCCCAACAAGAGTATGCCGTGGACGATACGGGTTTTGAAATGTCCCACCTCAGCACGCATCTCGTTGACATGCAGCCAACTAAAATCACCTGATATTCCGGCGTATAAATAGACATCGGTTTCGGTGATAGTCTTTTCTACAAAGGCTTTGTCCCCCACCTTTAATTCAGTGTATATATTTTCTATCATTCTGATTATCCCCCTCAAGCCGTGAGTTATTTCTTATCCGGGGCCTGTTTGCTGCGACTTCTCGGGCGAGCGGGCGGTTTAGGGGGAGTCTCTTTCTCCTGCCCCTGAATCGAGCCGGTGTCTGTCTTCTCTTTAACCAGATCGAGGTTCTGGCGGTTATCTCTTTGGAGAGCAGTCTTCTCGCCGCCGGAACTAGCTGGGCCGGCCTGCATCGCAATCATCAACTCATGTAAAGCCTTAACTTCCTGGCGGACCGCCAGTATTTCGTCCTTAAGAACCATCTGGAAATCCACCAACCTGATCAAGCTGGAAGCTAATCCAGCCATATTGCCATTAAAATCTTGTTCCAGGTGATCTACCTTGTCTTCAACGTCAACCACCAGTTCACACACCCGGGCGATATCTTTCTTGGTAGGAATGGGATTATTGGCCATAAACCTGTCCATATTGTGGCTGGTAGCCTTGTACATAGTCAGATACTGCTTGCCCATCTCTTCCAGAAACTCGGTAAAACTATCACTGGCTACATACTCATCTACGGCCTTGGAAAGTGTTCCTTCGCTCTCGAAATACATTTTTTTCCATGCCTCGGTGAGGTTCAGTATTTTTTTCTTTTTCTCTTGTTCGGCCCGGCTTTCCTGTTGGTTTCCCTCTGCAGTCACATTTACACCTCTTTCTCGTGTATAATCCAGCCCGACAGGGGCCATGAATAAGCCTAGTTCCTCCCGGGACAGGAGTGACAGCTATTTCTTCTCTACCTTTTTAGACAGATCTTCCACCTTCTTGGACAGGTCGGAGATCAGGTTCTGGTTGGTATAATTTATATGTTCGTAAGTGTTCATAACCGCTTCCTCGATTATCTTCTGGAACTGCTCCTGATTTCTGCGCATTTGTTTACTCAGGTCTTCCACCAGTTTAATCATTTCTTCCCGGGCGGACTTGTTTTGGTCCAGCTGTTTTCTAGTCATATTCTCAATCTGATCTTGAGTCCAGGAAAGGCTGCCCAGACTCACCAGCCACATATCCCACATTTTTTCCATCGAATTTTCGATCATGTTGAAGCTCTTCACCAGGCCTTCTTTGTTATCTGCCATTTTTATTCCTCCTCAATAATCATAGAATTAATCCGTTCAGTAACATGTAACCCGGATACCTTAACCCTGACCTTGCCGTAATTGTTTCCAGAGTGCCG
>JAGDMY010000140.1 GCA_017860765.1 Chloroflexota bacterium
GCCTGCGGTGTAATTACCGGCTTTGGGGCCGTGGTGAATCGCGCCCGGGTCACACCGCTCAGCAGCGTCGTGGTCATCGGCACCGGGGGTGTGGGACTTAACTCGATTCAAGGTGCCCTGGTATCCGGGGCTAATCCAATTATCGGCGTGGATGTATCCGATTATAAACTAAAAGCAGCTCAATATTTTGGTGCCACCCATACCATTAATTCCAGGAATGAGGATGCTATTAAGGCTGTCTGGCAGGTTACCTCCGGGAGAGGGGCTGATTTTGTATTTATCACGGTGGGCAGCACTGCCGCGATGCGTCAGGGATTTGCCATGGCCGGCAAGCGCGGGATGACCGTTATCATCGGACTTCCTTCGGCCGGAGAGAATTTATCACTGCCCGTTTTTGACTTTATTGAACTCGAAAAGACCATCACAGGAGCGGCTATGGGCTCAACTCGCTTGAGTATTGATGTCCCCCGCCTGATAAGTTTATATCAAAGCAAACGCCTTAAACTCGACGAGCTTATCACAGGCAGATATCCGCTGGAGCAAATCAACGAGGCCATAGAGTCGACCTTAAATGGAGAAGCCTTGCGTAATATCATTGTCTTTTAGGAGGGGTTATTGATATGGAGGGAAAGGGGCCGGGCGGATACTCCGGCAAGCTGCTAAGAGTAAACCTATCCGACCACAAAATAACCACCACCGACTTGGACCCCCAATTCTGCCGCAAGTATGTGGGGGGCTCCGGCTTTATCACCCATTTTCTGCTTAAAGAAATTAAAAATGGAATTGATCCGTTCAGCCCGGATAATAAACTCATCTTTGCCCTGGGACCGGTTACCGGGACCGGGATGATTGGCAGCGGTCGCAATGCAGTAGGTGCCAAATCTCCCCTGAGCGGGGGTATCATTCTGTCTCAGGTGGGCGAGTTCTGGGGTGCGGAGCTCAAAAGGGCCGGTTATGATGCGATCATAGTTGAGGGCCGGGCCAGGAAACCGGTCTACCTCTGGATCAATGGCGGAGAAGTCGGCCTGCGGGATGCCGCGGGACTCTGGGGGCTGCAGACTAAAGAGACCCAGGAGGCTGTACGATCCGAGCTGGGTGATCCCAAGGTGAGAGTAGCCATGATAGGACCGGGAGGGGAAAACTTAGTCCGCTACGCCTGCATTATGAACGGTCTCTATGATGCCGCTGGAAGGGGTGGTGCGGGGGCGGTTATGGGGTCGAAGAATTTAAAGGCCATTGCCGTCCGCGGACATAAAGCACCGAGGGTAGCTGATCCGGAAAGGCTCAAGGAACTCAGGCGCTGGCTAATGGAGAATATGTACAGCCACCCCATGCCCCGGGGAATGCACGAATTCGGCACCGGCGGACCTGAAATGGAGTATTTTGAATCTGTCGGAGTTTTGCCGGTGCGCAACTTCCGTGACGGAGTATTTCCTGGAATAAAAAAAGTCAACGGCGTGGTTATAAAGGATACTATCAGGACGGGCATGGACGCCTGCTTTGCCTGCCCGGTGCGCTGCAAGAAAATTGTGAAGCTGGAAGAGCCATTTTCGGTTGACCCGGCTTATGGCGGCCCGGAGTATGAAACTATGGCTTCTTTTGGCAGCAATTGTGGCATAGATAATCTGGCGGCGGTCTGTAAGGCTAACCAGATTTGCAATGCTTATGGGCTCGATACCATTTCCGCAGGCGGCTCCGTCGCTTTTGCCATGGAGTGTTTTGAAAAAGGGCTTTTATCACTTAAAGATAGCGGAGGTATTAAGCTGGAATTCGGCAATGCCGGAGCCTTGCTGGAGATTTTGGAGCTGATTGGCCGCCGTGAAGGTCCTGGCAAGCTATTGGCCGAAGGATCTGCCGGTATGGCCAGAATAATTCAGAACCGGTCCACGGACTTTGCCATCAATGTCAAAGGGGTCGAGCCCGCATTGATCGACCCGCGATATAAACCCACCATGGCTTTGGGTTTTATGGTTAACCCGCATGGTGCCGACCATGTCTTAAATATGCATGATGATGCCTTCGCAGTGGACCAAGCTATGACCCCAATGAGACCCCTGGGGCTCCTTGAAGCGGCGCCCAGAGATGAACTCAGCCCGCGAAAGATCGCTTTGCTCAGGTTTGAGCAGTTCAAACAGGTTATCATAGATTGCATGGTAAACTGTGCCAGTCCTCTAATGGGGGTTGACCATAAATTCCTTTCTGATACACTGGCGGCGGTTACCGGCTGGGATACCGGAGTGGTGGAGCAAATGAGGGTCGCAGAAAAAGTCCTCACTATGGCCCGTTTGTTCAATGTACGTCAGGGCTTAACCGCCGATGATGATACTCTGCCGGCCCGCTTCTTTGGACCCAAGACGGATGGACCCTTGTCAGCAACCAGCCTGGATCCGACTAACATGGAGAAGGCTAAAAAATATTATTATATCTTGATGGGGTGGGACCCCGTCACCGGCATCCCCCTGCCGGAGAAACTGGAAGAGCTGGATATAGCCCGGGGTCACTAACGGTGCGAGAATAAAGTCAGACCTTTGGCCAGCCCCTTAAATTTATAAATCCAGGCCCCGCCCTGGCCACCGGCGATGATATATCCTTCGCTGGTACCGGGCTTGAAGGCCAGATTGGGCGTAATTAAATGTTGGCCCTCCTCCCGGCCGGGGATCAAGACATTGGCTACCGGAACTCCATGTTTGTTAAGCACGATGGCCCTTCCCTGGAAAATGAGACATTGATATAGATTGCCATCTTCGTCAACCTTGTTAGAGTCCGGACCGGGACAACCGGACAGGTAGCAGGCATAGTTCGCACCGTCAATTGGGCTAAGCGTAATGCCGTCTTTCAATAATGAGAGGCGCAGAATCGCGTTGCGGTTAGTTTCCCCAATCCAGAGCATATCTCCCCCCGGAGACAAGGAGACACCGTTGGGCGATGCCAGGTGTTGGACAATGCAATGTATAGTTTTGGCATCCGGAGAGAGGCGATATACACCTCCGGTCGGATCCATCACCGTGCCCCTAAAATCAGTCACGTAGAGATTTCCCTGAGCATCAAATACCAGATCATTCATGCGCAGGCTTTTCCCATGATATTCAGGATGGAGGCACTTCACAGCACTGCCGTCTGGATTCATGATTAAAAGCTCGCCGGTTAAACAAACTGCAAACAGCCGGCCGTCCTTGTGGAAAGCCGAACTATTGACCTCAAATTTTTTATTTTGGAATATAACGCTGATCTTTTTCCGGGGTGTAATTTTAAAAATCGTCCCCGTGGGTGTTGAAGTTAAGTACAGGTTGTTTTCTCTGTCAAAAGACGGCCCCTCAAGAAAGACATCTGGAAAAACCTGACACCACGGCCCGGCCGCAATGGCCGGTAGATTAATCAGGTCTGGCGGCAGGGGCAGGCCGCCTTTGATTTTCCCCCTAAGAACCCTTTTCACTTCGATCTCCTCTATCTATCCCGGGTTGCAGCAGCAGTTACCGGGTTGTAAATGTAATACGGGTATTTTCGCTCCGGTTCGCTGATCTTGTCTAAAATGGACACTTCAGCGGGTGTAATCTGCCAGTCAGTGGCTTTGAGATTGTCCTCAAGCTGCCGGGCGTTCCTGACGCCAAAGATTACCGAACAAACTCCGGGTTTCTGCAGCAGATAATTCATGGCGGCCTGGGATATTGTGGCGTGGTGCTCCCTGGCAATACGCTCCAGTTCATCCAGGATATTATACAATTTATCCAATTCTACGGGCCATGGCCCGCTGTCACCCGCAGAAGGAAACCGGGTACCCTCGGGCCAGGGTTGGCCCCGGCGGTACTTGCCGCTGAGATAACCTCCGTAAAGGGGGCTGAAGGGCAATACGGCTAGCCCCTGGTCGAGACAGAGCGGTATTAACTCAAATTCCAGCCAGCGGCTACATAGGGAATACATTGCTTCCAGGGTAACCAATCTATCCCACCCATTGGCATCCGAAATGGACAGACTTTTCATTACCTGCCAGGCAGAAAAATTGGAGCAGCCTATATAGCGCACCTTTCCGGCCCGGACCAGATCGTCAAGCGCCCGCAGCGTTATTTCCAGAGGTGTATCAGGATCGAAGGCATGCAGCTCATAGATGTCAATGTAGTCCGTGCCGAGCCTCCTTAAGCTGGCATCGCAGCCTTCGAGAATATGCTTTCGCGAATGGCCGCCGTCGTTCGGACCGGGATAGCGGGTTGGGTGCACTTTGGTTATGACAATGGCCTCTTTGCGCCTGGCGCCCAAAGCTCTGCCAAAGATCTCCTCCGCCAGGCCGCTGGAATAAGTTTCTGCTGTGTTGAAAAAGTTAATCCCCGCGTCCAGGGCCATGTTGATGATGAAATTCCCTTCCTTCTGGTCGACCTGTCCACTTAATCTATATTCTCCCAGGCCACCAAAAGTCCCTGTCCCCAGACACAACTCGGAGACCCGCAGGCCAGTTTTGCCCAGAGTCCGCATCCTCATTTTCATTGCTCCTTTACGTTTGCGCCTTTGGCTGGCGGCGGGAACTCCTTATCAAGGGACTTCGATCAAGACCTTAATACACGTCTCCTTATTATTCAGCTGGTAATCGAAGCCCTTTTCGACAGCGTCTTTAAAGGGGACTCTGGTGGTTATTAATCGGTCCGGGTCCAGCCTTCCGTCTGCCAGGTAAGCCAGGATTGCCCTGGCTTCATCGACATATATCGGGCTGCCAATAACAGTTTTCTGGTTGAATCCCAGGCTGTTGAAATGGAACAAGCTGGGCTCATGAAAAACTCCCAGCACCACCGTCGTACCCCCTCTTCTGGCCAGGTCAACCGCTAGCTGGGCGGTGCCCGGGCGGCCGGCACATTCGAAGGAAATATCTGC
>JAGDMY010000141.1 GCA_017860765.1 Chloroflexota bacterium
CATCCGCTCTTGATATTACAGGATTATACATACCGGATTTCAGAACACAATAGCGCAGCATGGCGCCGCCGATTATCTCGCAGGCTACACCGCCTATCAAAACGGCGGCAGTCTGTTCTCCAGAAAAAAGGCTGGAGACAGCTATCAAAGCTGGAATGACTATGCCGAGAGCGACCACGCAGACCCAGAAGATGGGTGAAATATTACCTTTTATCTGGTAAAGGACAGACTGCTTGCCAACGGCTTCCTTGCGGGAAGCGATTATCAAATAGACCCCCAGGAGGGCCACATTGATAATCAATAAGATGCGGCTGCCCATTTCAGCGGCCGCCAGATTGACGGAAGCCGTAAACGTGGCGAGGGCTACGGTAAGACCGAACCCACCCAGGATGCCGCAGGCGACAAAGAGCAGCGGCAGCAGCGGCAAATCCCAGTAAGGGACTCCCTTAACATTATTCAGGACAAATCCGGTGTAGGTGGCCACGCAAAGCGCCATAATGCCGGCCAAAATTTTAAAGATCAGTACTACCTGGGGAGGGCCGATGAAAATCGAGAGCATGATCTGGATGAAACCGAGGCCTGCAAACCCGACCACAAACAAAAGCCCCCGGGACAGCCAGGAGGTTTGGGGATGCATCATCAAGCGCCAGAACCGGGAGGGTTTGCCCAGATAAACGAAATGGAAAGCCCCTTTCAGCACGGCCACGATAAACCAGCCAATCGCCATTCCCCACAGGTTATCGAAGAATAGAGAGACGAGATAGAGGCCTCCACCCAGCCCGCCGGCATAAAAGGCCAGCCAGAGCAAAATACCCCGGTTATCTATCCATTCCGTCTGCCGGTTTCCCTTGACCATCCACTCATGGGTTACCATCCATTGACGAGAAACCTGCATATTACCCTCCTACTCCCGCAGTAGACCCTTCCAGGACCTCTCTGGCGTGTTCATCCATGGTGCTCAAACCAGGCATATGACTGCCTGTAGTCTCATTTTCAGGTGCCCTGTTAGAGGGTGCATTGGCCAGACCCGGGTCGATATAAAACACGGAGGGATCCGTACCATATTCAGGATGCAGCTGAAAGCCAGCCTTATCCCGGATCAGCCTGGAGACCTCGCTGTCCGGATCGTCCAGGTCGCCAAATGTCAACGCCCTCGCCTGGCAGGTATTGACACAGGCGGGGGTAGCCTCCCGATCAATTCCTGGCCGCAAACCTTTGGCCAGACCGGAGTCTATGCGTTCCATACAAAAATTGCATTTCTCGGTAGTGCCGACCTGATGCGGATAGAGCTTTTTACCCTTTTTCTCAAAGCCGGTACGGGCATATCCGGGGAAATAGCCCGGGTCGCGATTCTTTGAAAGAAAGACCCGGTTCTGATAGGGACAGGCGATAATACAGTAACGGCAGCCCACGCATTTGTCCTGGTCCACCCAAACAATGCCGTCTTTCCGCTGTTCAGTAGCACCGGCGGGACAGACCTTAACGCAGGGCGCATCCTGGCAGTGATTACAGCGGACCGGATAGGTAGTTACCTCGACGCCCCGGCCGCTATCCACCTCCCAGGCAATAAGCCTGGGCCAGGTAATATGGAGGGGCAAAAAGTGCTCTATGCGGCAGGCCGCCACGCAAGCATGGCAGCGAACGCACTTGGAAAGATTTATTACCATCCCCCATCTCATGAAATTGATACTCTCCCGAATTAATATCGCATTATGATAGTCTCACCGTGATCTTACTCTATTTTATATTGGATTTGAGCGTGGGTGATAGGACGTTTGTCACAATGTGATAAACATCACATTTATCACAATAAGATTATCCCGATACGATGATTGAAAGGGTGGAGGAATAAAGGACAAAAAGGGGCGACCGTAAAGATCGCCCCATCAGATAGCTTCTAAATATGGGTTCAGCTGATAAAGGACTCCAGGCAGGGGCCGGCGGCAGCATGATAGGGCCTCTCGAAGGCCTCAGGATACTGCCGGCGCAGTTCCTCCAGATTGACCCGCTCTACCTCGGCCAGAAAGCCGCTCACCGCCATGCCGCAAGCATTTTTAGAGGTAGTATTATGGGGAGTAATGGTGTTAATGGCTCCTCCCCTGTCCAGCACCCCCGGTACTACCGGATCGTATTTTGCCCCATGGTCTATCGAGACCACCCCGGGCAGGATTCTTTCAGTAACATAGGCCGCGACCAGTACGGTACCCCTCTCGTTATAAACCTTGACAACGTCGCCCTGACCGATCCGCCGCTGAGCGGCGTCAAAGGGATTCATCCAGATGCGTTGGTACTGGTAGCCATCCGGGCCTCTTAATTTACAGGTGGGTATTTCTCTTAACCAGGTGATGTCCTGGTGGTTGGCATGGATTCCCCAGCGCGGATGGTTGGACATCACCAGCAAGGGATAGAGTCTGGCCCTTTCACAGGACAGGCTTTCCTGGTGGGTTACCCCGCAGGGCACCCAGTGGGGGACCGGCGGCCTCTCTTCGTCATCCGGGAAATGCTCCTTAAGCCCCACCGATTCAAACTCTAACTTGCCCGTGGGCGTCCTCAGGGCGTTTTCTTGCGGATTTTCATAAAATTTTCTTAAGCCCGGGGGGTCCTTCTTCCATTCCGGGTGAGTCGGCACCACAAAATAGCCCTTCTCCTGAAGCTTTTCCCAGCTAATCAAATCCTGGACGCGAGAGGTGGAATAGCCCTGCTTGATCCAGTCCGCGACGCTCTTGCCATCGGTGTACTCTTTCAGCAGACCCAGCCTTTCGGCGATAGCGCAGACTATCTCATAGTCACTGCGGCTTTCACCCAGGGGTTCAATGCATTTATAAGCCGGGAAAACCAGGAAGAACTGTCCGCCCAGGCCATCCCAGCCTATATCGTCAACCTCAAACAGGGTATTGGAGGGCAGGATGATATCGGCCAACTGGCAATCGTTTTCCAGCCAGGGGTGCTGTGCCATTACAAACTCTATTTTGGGGTCACGGAAGGCCTCCACGAGCTGGTTGCCGTCATTCCAGCAGGTTATCCAGCAGGGCGCATCCGTCCATACCATGTGGATGTCAGGTCCTCCGTTCATGGGGAAGGTATATTTTACAAACTGGTTCTCACGCTTGCACATCTCGGATTCAACCCCGTACCAGCTCACCGGCGGATGGAGTATCGCCTCGGGGACCAGGGTGCGGGGAATAAAGGAGGGATTGGTATCACCGGGGTAACCTCCCCGGTAGGCGGCGCTGATATTGGGGCGCACCAGGCCTTTGGGCAGCGGATATTGGCCTCCGCGATCGAACATGCCCCATTCCAGCATTTTGACCTGGTGAACTCCGGGTTTGCCCAGCCCCTGCATCCCCAGCAGCAGCACCTGCAACCGGACCGGTTCAGAAGAATAGGGCCCCCTGACGCCCGGCCCGCCATTGCCTATGGCTATCGAAGTCCTCTTACGGCCCCATTCCCGCGCCAGGGCTTTGATCACCCGCGAAGGCACCCCGGTGATCTCCGCGGCCCACCCGGGGGTTTTGGCTACGCCGTCTTCCTTTCCCAGGACATAGTCCGCAAATTTCTCAAACCCGTGGGTGTGGGTGGCTACATATTCCTTGTCAAATGTCCCCTCGTTGATCCACATATAAGCGATAGCCAGATAGAAAGCGGCATCGGTGTTGGGCCGGAGTGGGATCCATTTATCGGCATGCACTCCCGCAGCATAGTTCAAGTCGGGACAAACATAGACCTGCTTGATGCCGAGCTCTGTGAACCAGTAGCTGAGACGGCTGGGCATCTGTCCGCCCCAGCCCCAGGGCGTGGTCTCCTGGTCACAGCCCCAAAACAATATCATCTCGGCGTTCTCGGCCACATCCGGGATGACGTTGGCCGTCGGCACCTGCTGTCCAACCGGTTCCATGCCCCAGACATGCTTGGCACCCCAGACCCACCCCTCCCAGCTGTCCGGGTTCCTGGACTGGAGGGTGTAGCCGCCTAAAAGTCTCAACAGCTTTCTGGCGCAGCCATGCGCGGCGTGGACAACTTTGCTCTCTCCATGACAGTCCGATTGATAAAGGATTGCATTAGTGGTGTATTTCTTCTGGATTCTTTTGATCTCCCCGACCACGATATCCAGGGCTTCATCCCAGGAAATCCTTTGATACTTGCTCTGGCCCCGGTTCTGGGGGTTCCTTTCTCCGTCGGGGTCGAAGTCCACCCTCTTAAGCGGGTAGAGGATACGGTTAGGGGAATAGGCCCTCTTTTTATAGGAGAGGGAGATAGGGGGCACCAGGGTCTTCATGCTGGGGCGGAAAACCTGCCCTCGCGCCTCCATCTGCCAGGGATTGAACTCCTCAGGTCGGTATTTCCAATCATAATGCAGAGGCCGAACGCGGACTATTTTGCCGTTCCTGACATCTACCACCGAACTATTGGAGCAAAATGAGGCACCGCAAAAGCTGATATCCTTGACTAAAGACTTTTCACCCGCATTGTCTGGTTTCAATTCGTCCATTTATAGCGATCCTTTTTTGAATAATAATATCAGGATACTCATCTTATTGCCAGAGATGAATTCTCCTCAGGATCAGCGGTGCAAAGCACACCCGCCCGGGGCATGTCTGCCCTTGAAGAAAAGGTGCACCGCCCTGGGCCGCCGCATCCGCTAAAATAATAACCTACGGATAGACGGGCGGTACATAGCAACCCCAGTCAGCCACTCCGTTGGGGTCTATCTGGGCTTTGATTTTCCTCTGCCAGAGGTCATAATGATCGTAGAATGGGCCCCATTTCTGGTGGATGTGGCTGACCGGTTCAAACTGGAGGCCGCCGCCCAGACAGGG
>JAGDMY010000142.1 GCA_017860765.1 Chloroflexota bacterium
TGGCTCACACTGCTGTAAGCGATAAGTCGCTTTAAATCCGTCTGCCTGAGAGTAACGGCGGCCCCATAGATTATGCCGATCACTGCCAGAATAATGAATAGGGGCGCAAAAGTCCTGGCGACATCCGGGAAAATGCTGACGCAGATACGGATCATACCGTAGCCGCCCATCTTCAGCAGGGCCCCTGCCAGGACTACACTGACGCCCGTGGGGGCATCGGTATGGGCATCGGGCAGCCAGGTGTGCAGCGGGAAGACCGGCAGCTTCACGGCAAAACCAATGATAAGGAAGAAAAAGACGGCTGCCAGAGGCAAGGCGGCCGTATAGGAGCCGATTTTTTGCGCTATTTCGATCATGTTCAGGCTGCCGGTGGTGAAATATAAACCCAGGATCCCGGCCAGCATGAAGGCGCTGCCGAAGAGAGTGTATATCACATACTTGATGGCCGAATAGTCCCGGCGGCCGGTGCCCCATATTGAAATCAGGAAATACATCGGGATGACTTCGATTTCCCAGAACAGGAAGAACAGCAGCAAATCGAGGGCGGTGAATACTCCCAGGATACTGGTTTCCAGAAGCAGCAGCCAGGCGAAATACTCCCGGACCCGCAAATGGACTTTCCAGGAGATCAGCACCACCAGGAAGCCGAGAATAGTCATCAAGAGCACCAGGGGCAGGCTGATGCCATCGACGCCCACATGATAAAAGGCATTGATAGCCGGAATCCAGAGGACGTTGGTCTCGAACTGCATTCCCCCCGCCAGCCCCCGTGATCGCTCGAAAATGACGAAGAGATAAATGGCCAAAGCTAAGGGGATGAAAGTAAAAACGGCCGCGATGCGCCTGGTGACCCGCTCGGATTGACCGGGTATCAGCGCAATCAAGATCGCCCCGATTACGGGCAGAAAGATGATGGCATTCAGATAACCCACTATTTGCTCCTGTAAACTTTAGCCTTTCCCGTCTTACTTATCATCTTCCTAAAACCAGAACACAGATCAGAATGGCTACAATTCCGACCCCGATCGTTAAAGCATATATTTGAACCTGGCCGTTGATAGTACGGCGGGCCGCCCTGCCGGTCCCTACGGCAATCTCCCCGATGCCGTTGGCCGCTCCGTCCACCGCATTTGAATCGAACCAGTGGAACCCGGCGAATAGACCACCCAGCAAGGCCGCCTTAACTATCACTTTTTCATAAAGGACATCCAGCCAGTATTTATTAAAGAAGAGGCTGTAAAATGGCTTGAAGGTGGCACCGATCCTTTCTGCAGAAAGCCATCTGGCGCTGTATAAAGCGTAGGCCAGGAATATCCCCAGGCCAGCCACGATCAAGGAGATCCAGGGCAAAGGATGGGTGAAGATACCCAGGAACCCGGAGAAGAAACTATGAGTCTCTCCTTCGCCCATAAAAGCCGCAAAGTGGCCGGTTACGTTCCAGAATCCGGAGGCCACGGCTAAAATGCCTAATATGAACATCGGAATGACCATCACCCCGGGTGACTCGTGGGCGTGAGTGGCATTTCCGTGGGCGTCCTGGCCGTGGGCAGCGACCGCCCGGGAATGGCCGCCGAAAGTCAGGAAGATTACCCGGAACATGTAAAAGGCCGTCATGAAGACCGTTATAATAGCCAGGGCAAAAAGGGCAGGATTATATTGCAGAGCCGAGGCCAGTATCTCATCCTTGCTCCAGAATCCCGCCAGAGGCCAGATTCCCGCCAGGCTCAGAGAGGCGATGATGAAGAGGGCATAAGTCCAGGGCATGACTTTGCGCAGTCCGCCCATCTCTCGCATGTCAAAAGTACCCGTAGCGTGGTTGACGCTGCCGGCCCCCAGGAACAGGAGGGCTTTAAAGAAGGCATGGTTAAAGAGATGAAAGATGCCGATGGAAACACCCACCGCGACGCCCCCGATAGCCCCGCCAGCGGCCAGGCCCAGCATCATATAACCCAGCTGGCTGACGGTAGAGTATGCCAGAACGCGCTTGATATCCACGGCTACCAGTCCCATAGAAGCGGCAAAGATGGCTGTAAATCCCCCGATAATTGCCACGGTATTCAAAGCGGCGGTTGAGTTCACAAACAACGGGAGCATGCGGGCCACCAGGAAAACTCCCGCAGCGACCATGGTGGCGGCATGTATCAGGGCGCTGACCGGAGTGGGGCCTTCCATGGCATCCGGCAGCCAGACATGCAGAGGGAACTGCGCTGATTTACCGGCCGCACCGGCAAAGATGCCAATAGCGGCCCAGGTTAAAGTGGCCCCGGCTAAAGTCCCGGCAGCCGCCAGAGCCCGCAGCTGGGCGATATCGAAGGTGCCGGTGTTGGTAAAAAGAATCAGAATGGCAGCCAGAAAGCCAAAATCGCCGATGCGGGTAACAATAAAGGCTTTCTTGGCCGCATTAGCGGCGGAGGGCCGATGGAACCAGAAACCGATCAGCAGATAAGAGCAAAGCCCGACCATCTCCCAGAAGACGAACATCATCAGCAGACTGCTGGCTAATACCAGGCCGAGCATAGAAGCGGTAAATAATGACATCCAGGCGTAGTAGCGATGATAACCCGGGTCGCCGTGCATATAGCCCTGGGAGTAGATCTGGACCATCAGGCTGACCAGAGTAACTACTATGAGCATCACTGTTGTCAGGGAGTCCATCAGTATGCCGGCCTGGAAGGAAAAGTTGCCGATAGTCAGCCAGTTGATAGCAGGTATCGAGATCTCGCGTTCCGGCTGCCCCATAACGGTCAGCAGTGCCCAGATAGATAAAGCGAGGGAGCCGGAAATAGCGAGGATGGTGAGGTAGCCGCTGATCCTGCGCTCCGGTTTCACAAAAGGCCGGATAAAGACCACGATTATCGCGAAGGATATCAGCGGCAAGAAAAATATCAGCCAAAATAACTGGTAAGGCATTATAGTGTCCTCAGCGCCTCTTTTACTACGTGTTCCTTATCTTGAGGGACCAGCACTCTGTATTCACCCTGCTCTGGCCCCCTGGGCGGTAGCAACCGGGCCGGAACCCCTTCCTCCTCGATCAGTTCCTTCCATCTTCGGGCGGCCGTCAGACTAGCTTCTTTTTTTACTTCAATCCACATCGATTACCACTTCAACAGGTTAATGTCGGTAGTATTTATGCTTCCGTGATGGCGGAAGACGGCCATAATGATGCCAACCCCTACTGCCGCTTCCATCGCCGCCACGACGATGATGAACATCGTAAAGACCTGACCGGTCATCGCCGCAGGAGTCACAAACCGGGAAAAGGCCACCAGAGCAATATTGACCCCGTTGAGCATGATTTCGATGCACATCAGGATGATGATGGCGTTTCTTTTTACCAGGACACCATAAAGGCCGATGCAAAATATGATGGCCGCTAACCCCAGATAATGATTTAAGCCCAGGATCATGCTTATTTCTCCCTGACCATGGTGATGGCCCCCAGAATAGAGGCCAGCAGCAGCATGGCGGCAATTTCAACAGGTAAGGCAAAGCCATTCTCACCGAAAAGCTGCCTGGCTAAATTATTGGCGGTGACTCCGGGAACCGGGTCGTTTGACAAATGCCAGGGGGTGGTAAACATGGAAAATAGCAATATCGCCAGAAAGATGGCGGCGATGAAAAAAGCCGGCACCTTGAGGCGGTTATCCAGATTGCCCATTTTTACTTCCCGGGTCATCATTATAGCCAGGATTATCAACACGGAAATGGCCCCGACATAAATCAGGATCTGCGCAATCGCCAGGAAATCTGCGCTAAGGGTAATGTAAATGCCCGCGACCGAAATGAAACATAGCACCAGCGCCAGAGCCGCCCGGAAGACATCTTTAAGGATGATGACCGAGAGAGCCGAAACTACTCCCACTATGGCGATTATCCAGAACGAGATTTGTAGCGCCATGTCTTTCTAGAGCTTACCCCCTTCACTTTTTCCTGTGGTCTTTATTCACCAGTAAAGTCTGTTCAGGCAGGTCCTTTTCCATGTTTGGCCGGCAATAGCCGCTGCGCTGCTTGCCGCCGTTAAAGGCCAGCCCATTTTTATCCAGCTGCATTTCCTCCCGGCGGTAGCGGGCCTTTTCGAAACCATACTCCATGAACAGGGCATCCCGCGGGCAGGCTTCCACGCAAAGTCCGCAAAATATGCAGTACCCCATATCAGCCGAGATATCTTCGACATGGTAGGCCGCGTCGCATTCCAGACAACGCCTGGCCTCAACCAGGGCCATCTTCTCTGTAAGGGGTTTTTCAGCCTCAGCGAAACCCCGTACCCTGTCTGAGGCCGGAATCTCGTCAGGATGGAGGCGGTGTTGGGCCTTATTAGTCAGGCTAAGGGGTTTTGCCCTTGAGGGAGGCGGGGACAGAGCTTCATCGATTTCACCCCTGCCACCCAGGTATTTGTCGATGGAAATAGCGGCTTGCCTGCCGGCGGCTATGGCTTCTATGACTGACGCCGGGCCGGTCTGGGCATCGCCTCCGGCAAAAACGCCTGGTCGAGAAGTTGCCAGAGTCTGGGAATCGGCTTTAATCACATTGCCTCTGTCCGTGGCAATCTCGAAGCCCTTGGGCACGGAGGGACGTTGACCTATGGCGGCAATAATGGTATCAAAAGTCAGAGTAAATTCGCTTCCCTTAATTGGTTCCGGACGTCTCCGCCCGCTGGAGTCGGGTTCACCCAATCTGTTTCTAACACATTCCAACAGGAGCGCGCTATCTTTCTGAGAGACCTTGTTGGGGGTGACCAGATATTCAATCCTGACGCCTTCTTCTTCTGCCGCGGTGATCTCTTCCGGGTTAGCCGGCATCTCGGCC
>JAGDMY010000143.1 GCA_017860765.1 Chloroflexota bacterium
GCTTCGATGGCATCCAGGATATGGACCATGCGGACTCCCTGGCCCTTAACGGCCTGAATGATATCTGCCATAGTGGCAGGCAACCCGCCGGTCCTGGTGATCCGGTACCGTCCATCTTCACGGCGCAGGGGTGCAGCGGTGTCCTCATCATAGCTAACAATCCAGCGGCTATGGGGAATTCTGAACTTGACGATGGGGACCGGGACGTTTGGCATGGCATATTTCCAGGCCACCTGGCCCGGTTTAGAGGCCGCCGGGGCCTCCAGCGGGTACAACCCTATACCCAGGTTTTTCACCGCACCGGTAAAGAGTTCCGCCACGTGGACCTTGAGCTTGGCAATATTCACCAGAACGCACCCCGGCCAGTCACGCCGGTCTGCCTTGTCCTGCGGGTCGCCTCCGACTACGGCCTTGTGAACGGTTATCGTCCGGAAGTTAACGCCATCAGGCACGGTTATCTCGCGTCCATTGGTATAATCTGCCTCGATTTTATTAAGGTCATAAACCAGAAGCTTATCGCTGACGCGACCCGGGGGTAGACAAAAGCCGGAGAGGCTTTCCTCATAGCCATTGAGGGGATTGTCTTTATGCTGCTTATCGTGGCATTCTGCCAGATACTGCCTCGCGAAATAAAAGCCCCACCCACCGTAATGCCGGCCGATTTTACCTTCCATCACGGCCTGAGTGGTTACCGGTCCGTCACCGAAAGCCCGGGCAATCGAGACCGCCGCCATAGGGGCCTTGTTGCTGGCTTCCCCCAAGGCCATCTGGTGATAAGAGATGCCACAGCGGTCATGGAACCAGCGCATCGCCGCCGCCACCACCTCCCAGGGTGTGCAGGTACCAATTAACGACGGACCGTGAGTGCGGGGGTCTATGGAGGGAAGCCCTGTAAGGTTGGGTTTGAAAAGCAGCTTTTGGCCTTCTTCCACGGACCTGAGGATGTCCTTTGAGAAGGGCTCAACGGCCTCAAGGGCCTCCATAGCCGAGCCGACTGCCCGGTAAAGGTTGTCCAGGCAGCTCCGGATATCCTCCCAGGTCTTCCCGGACCCGCTCTCGATGTATTCCTGAAGCAGTCCAGGGACCCTTCCATAAGCCAGGTCCGGATTCATCCGGACTACCCCTACCGCTGCTCCGCCGCTGTCCAGAGGGGTGGTTCCGATAGGAGAATTAACGGAGCCTGCTGATTTTATTTTTCCCATCTCTAGCTCTACCTCGATTCGACCCAGGCGCTGAATTGCAGTCCGGAAGACGGTTCATATTCCCGGGAAAAAGCCTCAGGGTAGTTGTTTTTCCATTCTGCCATCTGGGCCGCTGTTACCTTTTCAACTTCCACCAGATAGCCGCTGGTGGCGATGCCGCAGGCGTTGCTGGAGGTCATGCTGGCAGGAGAAATGAGGTTATTGCACCCGCCTCGATCCAGTTCGGTGGCTATGGGGTCGTGTCTGGCCCCGTGGTCTTGATAAACTGCCCCGGAGATTATTCTTTCCGTGACATAGGCCCCACCCAGCACGGTGCCCCTCTGGTTGAACATTTTGACAATGTCGCCGTTGTGGATTCCCCGGGGTCCGGCATCCGCAGGATTGATCCAGACGGGCTCGTACAAGTAGCCATCGGCAGCTTTAACTTTGCAGGTGGGGATTTCCCTCAACCAGCTGACATCATCGTGTTCGGAGTGCACCCTCCACCGGGGATGATTGGAGACCAGCAGCAAGGGGTATTGTCGGGCCCTGGCTGATTGCCGGTTTTCCTGGTGAGTGATACCCTCTCCAATCCAGTGTGGTACCGGAGCTCTCTCCAGGTCATCGGGGAAATGTTCCGCCAACCACTGCCCGTAGAATTCAATTTTGCCCGACTTGGTGTGCAAAGGATGGGCCCCAGGGTCCATATAGAAATTTAACAAACCCGCCGGGGCTTGCTCCCAACCCGAGACGGGTGGAACGACATAATAGCCCTTGCGTTTCAACTCTTCCCAGCTGACCTGGTCCGCCAGGCCCGATTTGTCAAAACCCAGCTTTATCCATTCTTCAATTGTCCTGCCTTCAGTAAACTCCTCATACCTGCCGAGTTTTCTGGCTATTTCAGCGACAATCTCATAATCACTCCTGGATTCCCCCAGGGACTCAATGCATTTCCCTTCCGGGAAAATAAGGTCATAATTCTGGCTGAACGCGCTGCCGATATCCTCTTCCTCTAACTTGGTACTAACGGGCAGAATTATATCCGAATAAAGACAATCGTCCTCCAGCCAGGGATGCTGGTGGAGAATGAATTCTATCTTAGGACTGCGAAAAGCCTCTATCATTTTGTTGCCGGCGTTCCAGCAGGCCGTGAAGCAGCCTTCATCACTCCATATCATGTGTATTTCGGAGGCTTCCCGGAGGGGATAGTGATACCGGTGGAACTGTTCTTCTACGGGACCGAAGATGTTTGAGGAAAACCAGGTGATTGGTGGATTGAGAATGGCCTCGTGTATAAGAGGCTTATAGATAAACTGTCCGGGTTTGCCCGGGGCATCTCCGCGGTATACCGGCCTGAGATCGGGGACCACTTTACCCCGGGGAATGCTGCCGGCATCCAGCATAGAGCCCTGGTGGACCCCCGGTTTACCCAGTCCCTGCATGGCCAGCAGGAGGACTTCCAGCCTGGCCGGTTCACTGGCGTAAGGTCCTCTCTGGTAGGACCCGCCGGCGTTATGCATGGTGGAGGTATTCAGGGAGGCCCATTCTCTGGCCAGGGCCTTGATGGTCCATTCAGGCACGCCGCATTTGCTGGAAGCCCATTCCGGGGTCTTGGGTATACCGTCCTCTTTACCCGAAACATAGTCGGCAAATCTTTCAAATCCAAAAGTGTGTGAAGCCACGTAAGCCTGGTCATAGGTCCCTTCAGCAATCCAGACATGGGCTATGGCCAGCAGCAAGGCGGCGTCGGTGTTAGGCAGGACCGGAATCCATTTATCCGCGTGGACCGCCGCCCCATAATTCAGGTCGGGACAAACATAGACCTGTTTTATTCCCAGGTCTTTCCACCAATAGCATAGCCGGCTGCAGGCCTGCCCTGTGAACCCCCAGGGAGTAGTTTCCGGGTCACAGCCTATAAACAGGACCAGGCCGGAATGTTCTGAAATATCCTTATAAACGTTAGTTTGAGGAGCCATCATCCCCACGGACATAGTCCCGGTCCAGGCGCAGTCCATTCCCCAGACATGCTGGGCTCCCCAGTACCACCCCTCCCAGCTATCCGGGTTCTGTTGTTGGGCGGTAAAGCCTTCCCTTAGAAGCCGGGCTGGCACCCCATGCGTGCCGTGCACACACTTGGTCTCTCCATGATTGCCATTTCGTAAAAATATGGCGGAGGTCCCGTATTTTTCCTGTATGCGCCGGATTTCCCCGGCTATTATATCGGTCGCCTGGTCCCAGGAGATCCTTTTAAACTTACTTTTGCCCCTGTTTTGTGGATTCCGCTGGCCGTGAGGGTCCCAGTCCACCCTTTGCAGCGGGTATTGAATCCGGTTGGGTGAATACACCCGTTTCTTATAGCTCAAACAGAAGGGGGAAACCGGCTCTTTCAGGGTTGGCGAGAAGGCCTGGTCTCTCGCCTTGATCCGCCACGGGTTCAATTCCCGGAGCTCATATTTCTCATCATAGTGCAGCGGCCTGATCCTGATCAGCCGGCCGTCCCTGACATCGACCCGTGCCACGTTCGAGCCGACGCAGTGGGAACAAAAGCTGAAATTTTTAGTAAAGGTGCTCTCCTGTCGCTTCCCGGGACCTTTCCTTGCCGGCATGCAAACCTCCAGGCCCAATCTGGTTTAAAAATCAGGGGGGAATGATTAGATGTAATTATATACCCCGGAATTATCTTTTTCTACGATCCGGGGAAACTGGTAAAGCAAACGTTGGAGTAGGTATTTATACCTGCCCTTGAAGAGTGTTATTATGTATACCCGCCGGGTCGGGTAGGTTTAGCGGTCTCGCAAAAGCAGGTTTGCCGCCTTTGTCAAAACGGGTAATGCGGCGGATGTCACGGCCTGGAATAGAGGTTATCCTGAATATGTCAACGGTCAACGAGACCAAAAACAGATTAAGGAGAAAAATCAGTGGAAAAGAAAATTTTAGTACCGCTGGACGGCACTAAGACAGGGGAAGCGATTTTACCCAGGATTGAGAACCTGGTGCTCAAAAGCTCACCCAAGATGGAGGCGGACATCACCCTGCTCAAGGTCATTTCTAACATGAACTTTAACAACCTGACGGATGACGATAGGGCCCAGCTCCCCATCAGCGAGAGCGAGCGCCAGGAACTGGTCGCAGAAGCTCAGGCTTACCTGGACACTGTCGCTAAGCGATTAAACAGCAAGGGCATCAAAACCAATCGCCTGGTAACCTTCGGCCATGCCGCCGAAGAAATCGTCAAGACCGCTAATGAAACTAAAACTCAGCTCATCGCCATGGCCACTCGCGGCCGGTCCGGGATTGGCCGCTGGGCTATGGGCAGCGTCACTGAAAAAGTTATTAAGATGGAAGGACAGATACCCGTTCTGGCAGTTCTGGCTTCCGGTAAAGAGGAACAAAATCCGGTCATTACCATGGGGTCCCTGCAGAGCCTGGTCAAGCATTCCCCGGTCCTCAGCGACTAGACTATCGAGACTAGCTGAAGTTCGGGCATAGCATTCGGGCATGGGTGGAAAAATAATCAAATTATAAGTATTCAATAAAACGGAGGTAATAATGTCTTCTCGGGTAGTAAAAAGGGGTGTTTTCGAAGAATATGAGGACCAGGAGAATGAGTTAAAGCTCTT
>JAGDMY010000144.1 GCA_017860765.1 Chloroflexota bacterium
CGAGCTTTTCGATCGCCGAACGCAACAGGTCGTTGACCGGACAAAAGCAACCCAATGTCTCGGTCCGACCCATCACAAGCATACTAAAACCTTCCTCTTCGGTCAAGGTTTCCAGTATCAAATAGTCCAGCTCGACGGCTATTCCGGCATTCCTCTCTCTGGCGGAGTTGATGATTTTCTCACGGGCCTCACCGATGGTCCTTCTGGCTTTCACTCCCAGCGCCGCAGAAAGGCCCATAGCGGGATCACCATCTATCACCAGGATTTTAAGACGTTTTCTGCTCTCCGCCAGTTTTTTGGTCATCATGGCCGTGAGAGCAGTTTTCCCCACTCCACCTTTGCCGGTTATGGCAATCACTTTCTTAGGAGAAGGTACAGGTCTTTCCATAAATATCCTTCGGTGTTGGTTAATTTAGGTGCTGCCATCTTCGCAGATGGCAATATTGGCCTTGCGAAGGGCTATTTGCTCCCGAATAACATCGCAGACTTCCTTGTCCAGACAGATCCTGCAATCCAGTCCGCTGGTACAGGTGTAATCCCCATTTTCTCCAACAATAAATTTCCCCATTTTAATATTGCTGGCTATTCTCTCAACCGGTTGGGAGATCTTTTCCAGTCCTTCAATATCCTCTTTGCCTGACGTTACAAACAGTATTTCGACTGCTTCAACCAGCGGCGATTCGGACTTAATCAGACCTATCAAGGCCTTGCCAAGTACGGCAAAGCTGAAGCCTTTTTGTAAGGCTGCCTTGCTTACTCTGCCCCACATTCGCCGAGGGATGCTTCTGATCATATAACCCTCTATACGGTCAGAGATATACTGGCTCCACTCCAGATCGGCGTGACGGTCCTCTTTCAAAGATGAACCGGCTATCATCAGAACCTGACCAAAGGGAAGGCTGCTGCCAGAGGACTCCTGAATGTCGGGACCTATTAAGGTGATCCTGTTGTCGGTGATCAGGGAGGGTCTATCTGTCCATAGCATGAAAGCACAAGACCCCACCCGCGGATTGCCCAATTCTACGCCTGTGTCTTCCTTGAGTATGATTCCGGGCTGGGCCGCCCGACCCACCCGAACCGGCAAGTCCCGGAAATAATTGCCGCCCGATGCCGCGCAAATCGTCTCTCTAAAGGGCTTTCTGGAATCCCGTAAATCGGCTACATAATCCGCTATCGCTTTGAAATAGACATCAAAAGGCGCCATCAATAATTCCTTCAACCCCCAAAGCCCCTCTTCAACGCCTTAAAGCAGACTTGTCTGGCCTGGTGGCGGCTATTAGAGCGGCTCCCAACGCACCCACAATTTGAGGGTCCTCCGGCAATATCTGGATAGTTTTCCCCAGCTTCTTCTGCAAATATTCAATCAAAGAGCGGTTTTTAGCACAACCACCTGAGACGCTGATATCTTCTTCCACCGGTCCCAGGCTTTTTACCTGGGAGGTTAGCCTGCCTGCTATTGAGGCGTGCAGCCCGGCTGCAATATCTGCCAGGTTTACACCGTCATTCATTAGGCTTACTACCTCGGATTCGACGAAGACGCTGCACTGGCTGGTAATGGAGACCGGATTGGTAGATTGACGGGCTAACGAGGAAAGCTCTTTAAGGTCGATCTCCAGGACCCTCGCCATAACCTCAAAAAAACGCCCCGTCCCGGCCGCGCATTTATCATTCATGCCGAAATCCCGCACTTTGCCGCCGTCATCCATGGCGATCACTTTGCAGTCCTGACCGCCGATATCTATCAGGGTCCTCACCTTTGGCGAGAGCCAGTAGGCCCCCCTGGCATGGCAGGTAATTTCAGAAATATTTTCGTGTTCATAAGGAAATTTGCTCCTCCCATAACCCGTACAGATAACTGCCCCGATTTCCCCCAGGGATTCTAGTCCAGCATTTCTCAAGGCCTCATCCATCACCTTGCGCGCCGTTTCTTCAGGCTTAGCAGCAGCGTTGATAATGGCATAAGCGATAATTTGATTATCCCTCATTATGAGAGCCTTGCCGGCCGTTGAACCCAGGTCACAGCCAGCCACAAAACCCGTCATAGTGTCACCTTCCTCTTAATTTATTTGATGAATAGAGGAGCAATAAAGATTATCAAATTTCTGGAACAGGATGCTTCATAGCAATTCTACGGTGCTAAAAAATTGGGATATTTTATCCTGGATATGTTTTTCGGAAACCACCCTGGGATCGAAGGAATCGAAAGGCAAAGCCAGCAGCGGAATGCCCCTCTCCCGGCAAACTTCTTTGAGAATACTTAACAGGACCGGACGCCCTTTATCTGCATAATGCCCGGAGTAAACCGCCAGGTTACACTTATAGTCCGAGTATACCCGCACGAATTCATCTATAAATCGTACTGCCAGACCATGGTTCACCCTTTGCATAGCCTCGTAGTTAAGAAACCTGCGGCCAAGCCCTTTTAACATGCTCTCGTAGCTGGAGGTATCTACAAAGATTTCCGGATTATAGGAGGTCAGGTCCATGGCTACCACCGCACCCCACTCCTTCTCCAGCCAGTCATAAATAGGGGTAAACAATACTCCCAGATCATACCATAGCACCCTGAATTTCTCCTGGGGCACGGCCCTGTCCCCCCGCTTTATGCGGGCTACGGCTTCGGCGTGCATCTCTCTAAAAAGGGCGGTGGTCTCTGGCATACCCATGTGCCATCTTCCCCCGCTGGTTAGATTTAAAAAACTGCTTTTCAGGGGACAGGGGACCGCCTTTCTCATTTCGCTTACTTCCAGGCTGAGTTCCTGGGCTTGATTGGATTCCTCAACCACTTCCCGGAGTCTGTCAACCTCCATCTTTTTCCCGGTATGTTTTTCCAGGTAGCCGATCATTCTTTGCAGCTCTTCGGCAAGGTAGTCCACGGTGGCTTCATCATTCCGGGTGGGTGGTTCAAAATAAAATATCGGCGCTTTAACAAGCTCCCCCATCACTTCCCATCCGGCAATGGCCTGCTGACAGGGATGCGACCCTGCGATCATAACGCTGGGAGTGGGATATTGTCCGGCCGCTATGGCCCCTATAGGTATCTTGTAAAAAGCACAGGCTGTGGAGGGAGACCCGATACTTTCGGCCAGGTCCAGGGCCTCGGTAATAGCCTCAATTCTTCCCGCTCCAATGGCGGAAAACATATAATCGCCGATGTGCAGGTAGGGCAGGTCCATGGCCAGGAACGGCTCCGTGGGAAGAGAGATGTTCAGCCAGACGAATGGTTGGCCTCCCTCCACCGCTTTTTCCACTTTCTCAGCGGCCGCCAAATTGAGTTTAACGAAGGCCAGATCCGGCCTGGGAATGGCACCTGGATTGCACTCCGCCATTTGGACCACCTGTTTGAGGTGACCAACCCCCTGGCTTAAATACCAGGGCCGAGCTAGCCTGGGCTGTGACATTTTTTCCCCTCCGTAATCGTCTCCAGAAAGGCCTGGATCCTGGTCTTCATCTGCCCAACATTGCCCAGCATATATTCCCTTTCCAGCGACAGGACAGGGATACCGGATTCCTGCAGACTGCGTTTAAAAAGGAGGTTCTCAGCCGCCCAGATGTCACAGAATTTCATCCTCTCGCAGACTACGCCATTTACATTGAACGTCTTCACCATGTCCTTTATAAAACCCAGCCTTCTGGGATACTGACCAACCATGCGCGCACAGGGGATACGCTCGTCCAGCTGGTAGCGGGCCAGGGCCTCCAAGGGGTCTGCAGAGGTTTCGTCTACCAAACTCCAGCAGGCATCTGCCCCGAAGCACAGGAGGTCGGTCACTATCAGGGCTCCCATCTCCTCAAAAACTTGAATATAGGCGGGGTTGTCAAGACAGCTGCCCGCCACCATCAACCGGGCGATATAACCGGAAGCGCCGGCGCGGGCTTTCAATACCGGTATCAGCTTCTCTAACAGCAGGTTGTATTCATCTTTCGGCATGGCTGTGCCGGCGATGAGTATACTCAATGTTTCAGCACCCGTAAGGGGGGGACTCTCCTGCGCTTTAAGATCATAGATTATTTTTTGCAGCCTGCGGGTCTGGTTATGGACCCTTATAGCCTGCCTCAGGTCCTCATCATGGATAGAAACTCCGAAGCTGCTCTCCAGGCTTTTCTTTAACACCTCCAATTCCTTGCGGTACACGGCAACCTGGTCTGCACCGCCTTTGTGGGGGATACTGATATAATGCTGGAATGGAGTAGTTAATTTCCGGCTCCAAATATCGTAAACCCGGCGGGCATGATCACAGCTATTAAAACAGACTATTCCATCCAGGAAATCATAAGCCCCGCTAAAGGCCATACTGAGGAGATGACGTACATATGAGCAGGTGAAAGCGCCTGCAAAAGGATCGCCTTGAGAAGTATCCAGGCTGCCGGTGGCCCTCAACCTGAATGGCAGGACGCCCGCAGCGGTGAAAAGTTCTTCAGGCACATATGAGCAAACCAGTCCCACGATTTTTCCCCCCCGGTCCTGCCATCTTTTCAGGGAGAGATTATCGATAGTGCTGGAGACCCGGCTGAATTGGAGTAAAACCTCTGCGGCCTCGTCCATCTTGACATTCCTTTTAGTGCAGATATTCACCGCCATTAACAGCGAGTGTTTGCCCGGTGATTATGCTGGCTTCATCGGAGGCCATAAAAACCACCGCCGCGGCAATGTCTTCCGGCTTGATCGCCCTCTTGAGCAGTTGAGTTTCGATGAGATGTTTTTCAATATCGGGTGTGACCAGTACTCTCATAGTCTCTGTCATAACCGGACCGGGTGCGATGGCATTGACATTG
>JAGDMY010000145.1 GCA_017860765.1 Chloroflexota bacterium
CCGACGAAAAAAAATGTTTGGCCTGCGGTTTATGTGAGGTAATCTGCCCCGAATACGCTATTAAAGTAAATACTTGATCACGGAGATTAGAAAAGATTGCAGCGAGTAATCTCCGTAATTTCTACTTTTTTCCTCTGTAATCTCTGTAATCGAGGCTAAGGAATTTCGATGGCTGAAAAAGGTACACTCTGCGGCGAATATTTTATGAACGGCGATACTGCCTGTGCTGAAGGGGCTATCAGTGCCGGTTGCCGTTTCTTTGCCGGCTATCCCATTACCCCGGCTACGGAAATTGCCGAAAGAATGGCCGACCGCTTGCCGCAGGTAGATGGTACCTATATCCAGATGGAAGATGAGATGGCCTCCATGAATGCGATTCTGGGGGCCTCCTGGGCAGGCGTTAAGGCGATGACATCCACTTCAGGGCCCGGTTTTAGCCTGATGATGGAAAATCTGGGCCTGGGAGTGATGCTGGAAACGCCCTGCGTGGTGGTCAACATCCAGAGGGCCGGGCCTTCTACGGGTCTGCCGACTATGGTGGCGCAGGCGGACATGATGCAGGCCCGCTGGGGAGCCCATGGCAGCTATGAAATTATCGCTGTTACGCCAAGTTCGATACAGGAAATGTTCGATTTAACTATACGGGCCTTTAATTTATCGGAAAAATACCGTGTTCCCGTGCTGGTGATGGCTGATGAGGCCATTGGACACATGAGTGAGAAGCTGGTGATCCCGGAAATTAAGCCCGGTGATATCGTGAACCGCAAGAAGCCTAAGGTCTCAAAGGACGAATACTGGCCCTACGTGGATTATGATAACGACCTGGTCCCGCCCATGGCGGTTGCCGGCGAGGGATATCATTTTCATACCACCGGTCTTACCCACGACGAGAGGGGCTATCCCATCATGACCGCGGAGGCCCAGGACAAGCTGATACGTCGCCTGGTAGGCAAAATCCGCTTGAACCACAAGGATATCATCACGCTTAAGGAGTTCCGCACCGAAGACGCTGATATCATAGTCTGCGCGTACGGCATCACCGCCCGCATCTCGCGCCTGGCTATCGACCAGGCCCGGGAAAACGGGATTAAGGCAGGGCTGGTCCAGCTGCAAACGGTCTGGCCCTTTGCTGAAGAGAGAATCCGCGAATTAGCCCGACATGCTAAGGCCTTCATTGTGCCGGAAATAAACATGGGACAGATCGTCCTGGAAGTCGAGCGATGCGCCGGAGGAGTGAAGACGGTGTCCGTACCGCATCCTGGAGGCACAGTGCAGCAACCCCAAATGATTCTGGATGCCATCAGGGAGGCAGCGAGATGACAACAACTTCTCCCAAAACAGATCAGGGCAATTCTCTGCAAAGATTTTTAAGATTGGATAGGATGCCCCATATTTTCTGCTCTGGATGTGGGGTTGGCCCTGTGATCAGCAGCTACATTCGGGGTTTTCTGAAAGCTGGCATTGATCCCGATTCCATCGCTTTTGTGTCCGGAATAGGCTGCAGCGGCAGAGCGGCGGGCTATGTCAAACTGGACTCTTTCCACACTACGCATGGCCGGGCTATTCCATTCGCCACCGGATTAAAGCTGGCCAATCCAAAATTAAATGTGGTGGTATTCTCCGGTGACGGGGACCTGGCGACAATCGGCGGGAACCATCTTATACACGCTGCCCGCCGCAATATTGATATCCTTTGCATCTGCATCAATAATTTCAACTATGGCATGACCGGTGGACAGATGGGTTGCACTACTCCCTGGAATGCCCTCACTACTACTTCTCCTTACGGCAATTTTGAGTCTCCTACCAACCTTCCCTACCTGACGGCTGCCAGTGGAGCTACCTACATTTCTCGCTGGACCACCCTTCATCTGCGTGAGCTTGAAGGTTCTATCGCTGAAGCTTTAGGCAAACGCGGATTCAGCTTTATTGAGGTCGTGGCTCCCTGTCCTACGGTCTATGGACGCCTGAATAAACGGCCCCGCGGGCTGGATTATCGTGGGCAAATTCCTGGACGTCCAATGTCCGACTTACCTGGAAAGCCGACAGAAAATTTTAGATAAAGCCCGGGAAAAGGGAAGATTATAAGATAGCGGGAAGACTGAAGCTTGGAGGAGGAAGTCGCGGATTTTGAGCTCGATGCTTCAATCATTTTACCCTGGTCTGGAGGTTCATATTGAGCAGAAGGGAGTTGAGAATAGCCGGGTTTGGTGGTCAGGGGGTGGTGCTGGCAGGGCAAATTGTGGGTCAGGCAGTGGCGGTTTATGATAAGCAATATGCCGCTTTCACCCAAAATTATGGCCCGGAGGCGCGGGGAGGCTCATGTACTGCTGAAGTGGTGGCCGCAGAAGAGCCTATCGGCTATCCTTACCTGACCCGACCACAGACTGTAGTAATCCTGTCTCAGGATGCCTACAATAAATATGGCAAAAATCTTCCCGCTGAAACGCAATTGATCGTGGACCCCGATCTGGTTAAGCCTGACCCCTCTGAAAACCATCCTTATTTAACAGTGCCCTCCAACCGAATGGCCCGGGAGATGGGAAGGGTAGTGGTAGCCAATATTATTTTGTTAGGTTTTCTGGCCTCAGTTAACAACTTCGTTTCCACCGAAGCGCTTCGTAAATCGGTCCTGGCCACTGTGCCCAAGGGAACCGGCGAATTCAATATGAAGGCTTTTGAGGCCGGGTTTAAGTACGGGCAGGAACACGGAAAACGGAGCGAAGGTGCCAATGGCTAAAAGCTTGCCCACAGACAGTGCTCGATCTGCCAGGATTTCGGTAATAGGGTCCGGGATTCGGGCCGCTCAGTGCGCTCTGACGCTCGCCGAGATGGGTATTGATGTGGCGCTGATAACTCCTTCGCCTTCCCTGGATTTGGATACCGTCAATCATCCAGCTACACCATCTCACGAACTTATGCATGTATGGCCCATGCTATTACGGGCGGCCAGCCATCCGCGCGTAAAACTGTACACTAACTCTCATGTTAAGGCAATTACCGGTAAGCCCGGGAATATTTCCCTTAAGATTCTGAAAGAGCCCCGCTTTGTGAAGGAAGAGCTATGCACCGGATGTGGAAAATGCGAGGAAGAATGTTCGGTCGAAGTCCAGCAAAAGTTCAACGGACACAAGATCAGTCACAGAGCTATTCATTCTCCAGTGCTGGGCGCTAAATCTATACCTTCGGCTTATTATATCGATAAAACCGGGATTTCCCCCTGTCGGGCCAACTGTCCTCTGGGGATAAATGTCCACGGTTATGTTGCTCTGCTTAGCAAAGGAAAGGTGGATGAGGCTTTGGCCTTGATCGATGAAATTGCCCCAATGCCCGGCATCCTCGGCCGCCTGTGTACTCATCCTTGCGAGAATAATTGCAAAAGGGCCGAAGTTGATAATTCGGTCTTCATTCAGGCGTTACACCGTTATGCTGCTGACCATGCCCCGGGTGGCGTCAAATATCAGCGTAAAGCGCCCGCCGGGTCGCGAAAAGAGAAGATAGCCATTATAGGCTCCGGACCGGCAGGTTTAACCGCAGGGTGGGAACTAGCCAGAAGAGGATATACACCCACTATTTTTGAATCGCATGCCGTGGTGGGTGGTATGCTGGCAACCGGGGTGCCCAGATTCCGCTTGCCCCGTGAAGTTCGCGAAAGAGAAGTGGAGGCCATAAAGGCTCTGGGTGTGGACATCAAAACGGGTGTGACGGTGGGGCGCGATGTGACCTATGCTGACCTTGTAGAACGGGGTTACCGCTCCTTTTTCCTGGCCATTGGTGCTCAGAAGAATAAGAAATTGGGTATTCCCGGTGAGGACCTGGAAGGCGTCGCCGATTGTATATCCTTGCTTTTTGCCTTGAACCTAAAGGTAGGCGCCAATGTCGGCTCAAACGTGGTAGTTATCGGGGGTGGCAACAGCGCCGTGGATTCAGCCCGCGCCGCCAAACGTCATAGCAAAGGGGCGGTGCGCCTATTATATCGCCGCACGATCGAAGAAATGCCTGCCATTAAAGAGGATGTTGCTGACGCGATCAATGAAGGGGTTGTAATAGACTATCTTACCGCGCCGCTGGAAATTTTAGGCAATGGCACCCGGGTAACCGGGGTGAGGTGTCAGCGCATGCAACTGGGAGAAATTGGAGCCGACGGCAGGCGCCAAGTAAGTCCTGAAGTTGATTCAGAATTTGTGATCGAAGCCGACCATGTAGTGATCGCTGTCGGTCAGGAACCCAATACGCCGAATTTAAATATAAAGGGACTGGCTATTGGTGACGACTCGGTTGTTACAGTTGACCCGCTGACTTTGGAAACTAACTTACGCGGGGTATTTGCCGGGGGTGATTGTGTCACCGGCTCAAACACTGTGGTTGATGCTATGGCAGCCGGATTGCGAGCTGCGGAATCAATTGACAGGTATATTAAAGGCGACGATTTGAAGAAAGGGCGTACTCTGGCAGCCCCGGTACCGGTCGAGGTAAATATAGAAGAAAGAAAAGCCTCGCCCTATAAGAGGGCCCCAATGCCGTCATTGCCGTTTTCTAAAAGGAAGGGCAATTATGAAGAGACCAACCTCGGCTTAGCGGACTCAATCGCCGTACGCGAAGCCGGGCGCTGCATCAACTGTGCCGTATGCTGTGAGTGTCTGGAATGTGACCGGGTGTGCGAGCTAAAGGCCGTTTTCCACAAGGATACCGGCAAAACACTGGACATTGAATCTGAAAGTGTGATCAATTTTATCTCTCCAGAGCTCGGCATACAGGAAATCAAAAAGCCCGGAATCTATAACGTCAATGATCAGAATGCCCGCAGCCTGCTGGGAGATTTGGCCCAGGCTTCAACGGCGGCCTTGTCAGCAGCTATTGGTTTGAAGCTTAAGGAAAAGCTACCTGGCACCCGTAGTTCTTTCGGCGAAAAGGAGGAGGTCTCGAAAACTGCAGTAATCTCGCCCAAAATTGCGCCGACCATTACGGGCGACCGTACTGTGGTATTCCTGTGTTCCTGTGGTGACGGCATCAGTTCCCTGATCGATTTTTCCAAAGTCAAGGGAGCAATATCTAAACTGAAGGATGTTTACAGCATTGAGGAACTACCCCAGTCGTGCACTTCAGAAGGTTCGCTGAAAATCAAAGCTTATGTGGAAAAAGAAAAAATCTCCCACGTGGTGCTGGCAGCTTGTCGGTGCTGTGGCCTGGAACAAATTTGTTTTAGCTGCACGGATCGTCGTGTTATGTGCCTGTATAATCTGGCCCTCGATGTACCCCAGGAAGTTAATATCGAGTACACCAATATCCGTGAGCAATGTGCCTGGGTGCACCGGGATGATAAAGAGGGGGCGACCACCAAAGCCATTGAGCTCATTTCTTCTGCCGTTGTACGGGCCCAACGATTGGTCCCTCTAATTTACGAAGCGCGCCCAATCCACAACTCGGTGATAATAATCGGCACCGGTTTGTCATGCCTGGCTGCTGCCGACAATCTCTCGGCTCAGGGTTATAGTGTGACCCTAATTTCTGATTTAGGTGCTCAGGAGGCCCAAAAGCTGGGAAAAGGGTCTGCCGAAGATATGGATAAAGTGGACGACCTGTTGAAAGGGCTGGCAGCCCACGGCGTGCAGATCGATCCCTGGCCCCAATTTTTGGAATTAAATGGTGTCCCCGGACAATATGAAGCCCTTATTAAAGATGCCTCTAAGGTAAAACGGATTCAGGCGGGGTCGGTCATTCTGGATTTACTGAACGCTCGGAAAGAATCCTTAAATACCCTGGCCAATAGCAACCTTATCAGCCGGGTAATGGCGCGTCAACATTTCTTCAGCAGGGTTTCCAGTCTGGATTCCACGTTGCTGCATACCTATACTGTCAGAGAGACTGCAGGTATCTTTATCATCGTGCCAGTGGGCATACCTGCGGTTGAAGAGCAACTTATGATGGGTCGAGCCGCCGCTGCCAGAGCTTCAGTTTATCTCAGCCAGGAAAATTTCAAGCCGCGGTCCAGTTCGGTGGTTATCAACCCCCGTTTATGCCGCGGCTGCGGAGATTGTATCAAACTTTGTCCTTATATCGAGGTAAGGGCCGGCGCACAGGGTAATTCTGAGGCGTACGTCGATCCGGCCCTGTGTTTCGGCTGTGGAGCTTGCATCTCAGTCTGTCCTACCGGCGCTATTGGCCAGCCTCTTCAGAGTGAGGTGGGGATTATTGCCGGTTTGGAAGCGCTATTAAAAAGGTGAATATGAGCAAACCTGCTATGTTGGTGGTTTTTGTATGCAACTGGGATGGACTGAGCTGCATTGAAAGTGCTGCCCAGAAACGAATGACCTTTCCGGCATCTGTCAAGATAATTCGGGTGAGCTGTCTCTCACGGGTTCACGATGGTTTGATATTGAAAGCTTTTGAATTGGGGGCTGATGGCGTGATGCTGCTGGGATGTGATTCCCATAGCTGTCATTTTGGCATTTCGGAGGACCTGATCAATCAAAATATTGAAAAAGTGCAGGCCATCCGCTCTTTGCTGGGGCAGGATAAAAACAGATTGGCCCTGGTCCGTTTGCCCCATGCTGATGGGGTTGGTTTTATTAAGCGTATCACGGAGTTTTTCGACCAGTTTGCCCGGCCCAGCCCGGTTTAAGGGTCCTATTTGACGGTGAAGGAAGAATATAAATTGTCTAATCTGATCTGGTCCTGCCTGAATTGCCAGATGTGCTTTGAGCGCTGCAACTACCGGGTGAAATTTCCAGAATTTATCACTGCTCTGCGAACGGAAGCTGTTAAAGCTGGCACCCGTGTCCAATGCAGCCACGGGGGGGCTTTGCAGGCGACTATGCATTTGATGGCCAAAGCGGACTTGAGACAGAACAGGCTGAGCTGGCTGCCTGAGGACATCATCCTGACGGAGCAGTCCGATACCCGCTTTTTTGTCGGCTGCGCGCCTTATTTTGACGTGGTCTTTAAGGATATGGGCGTCAAAACCCTGGACGGCATCACCGGTGCGCTGCGTTTATTAAACAAGGCCCAGATCCCCTTTAATCTTCTCGCCAACGAGCGCTGCTGCGGCCATGACCTCCTCCTCCAGGGAGACCGGGAAGGGTTCCTGGCGCTGGCCAGAGCCAATGCAGCCGAATTCGATCGACACGGGGTGAAAAGGATTATTACCTATTGTCCCGAATGTTATGCCTGTTTGAAATTGGAATATCCCAGGGCCCTGGGCAAAAATGATATTCAAGTAGTGAACCTGGTTGAGCTTCTAGCCCCACTGGTGAAGGACAAGAAGCTTAAGCTGCCCGGGCTGGCGAAGCGGGTTACCTATCATGATCCGTGTACGCTAGGCCGGGGCTTTCGCATTTTCGATGCCCCCCGTTTGCTGTTAAACGGGATGCCCGGACTGAAGCTGGTTGAGATGGAATCTAACCGGGAGCGGGCCCTCTGCTGCGGAGCCAGTCCGTGGGCTTTCTGCAACGCAGTTAACAGACAGATACAGGGGCAGCGCCTGGCTCAGGCTAAGGCCGTGGATGCTGAAATTCTGGTTACCGCCTGCCCCAAGTGTCAGATACACCTCAAGTGCGCCTGGAAAAATGAGGTCGCCTCAAACGGCCCTGCGGCCAGTATCGAAATCCGGGATTTTGCCAGTGTGGTGGCTGGAGTATATATCCAATGAAAGTACCATGGTGGAATTTGAGGTCCGGGATGTGGATTCAACGCGAGGAGGTGAGCTAGTTGGTTGATGAGGAAATAAGAATCGGCGTCTTTGTCTGCGATTGCGGATTAAATATTGCCGGTTCTGTGGATACTGAGGAAGTCCGGAAATACGCTGAAAAGCTGCCCGGCGTAGTCGCTGCCATGAGAAACAGATATACCTGTTCAGATCCCGGCCAGCAGGAAGTTAAAAGGACCATTCGCGAAAACAAAATCAACCGGGTGGTTGTGGCTTCCTGTACTCCGCGTTTACACGAGTCTACTTTCCGGGCCTGCATATCCGAAGCGGGACTAAACCCTTATCTTCTCGAAATGGCCAGCCTCCGCGAACATTGCAGCTGGGTGCATCTGCATGATCGTGAAGCGGCTACTAAAAAAGCTAAAGATATTGTTAAAATCTCCGTTGCCCGGGCCTCTTTGCTGCAGCCTCAGCAAGAGTTGGAGATACCTGTCACCAGCTCTGCGCTGGTAATCGGTGGAGGAGTCGCCGGAATACAGGCAGCCCTCGACCTGGCGGACGGCGGTCATCAAGTCTATCTGGTAGAAGAACAGCCGTCGATTGGCGGGATCATGGCGGCGCTGGACAAGACTTTCCCGACTATGGACTGCTCTATTTGCGTCCTGGGTCCGAAGATGATGGATGCGGGAAAACACCCTCGCATCAAGCTTCTGGCTTATAGCAATGTCGAGCAGGTTTCAGGTTACGTAGGTAATTTTAAGGTCAAGGTACGCCGCAAAGCACGCTTTGTCGACGAGACTCTATGCTCGGCCTGCGGGAAATGTGCCGAAGCCTGTCCGGTATCCCTGCCGGATGAATTCCAACAGGGTTTTTCCTCACGGAAAGCGGCCTATATCCCCTTTGCCCAATCGGTCCCTTCATCTTACCTCATCGATATGGCGCACTGCCTGGGCAACAATCCTATAGCCTGCGTCAAATGTACCGAGGCCTGCGATAAGAAATGTATCGACCTGAATGCCAAGGATAAGATAATCGAATTAGAGGTTGGCAGTATCATTGTAGCTACCGGAATGGGCATTTACGATCCTACGCAGTTGACCGAATATGGCTACGGTAAATATGAGAACGTGATAACGACCATGGAATTTGAGAGGCTGATATGCGGCAGCGGCCCCACCGAAGGCCATCTGGTGCGGCCGTCCGACAGGGCCACGCCGAAGCGTATCGGCTTTATTCAATGCGTAGGTTCACGCACCGATAACCGGGGCAATCCATATTGCTCGAATGTCTGCTGTATGAATACCGTTAAGGACAGCCTGCTCATATTGGAGCATTATCCGGACACCGAGATTTATGTTTTTTATATGGATCTACGTGCTTTTGGTAAAGGTTTTGAAGACCTTCTGCGCCGCTCCAAAGAGAGCGGAGTACATTACATTCGCGGCTTGCCAGGTGAGATCACCGAAGACGCCATGAGCAAAAACCTTTGCCTCAAAGTGGAGAACACTACAGTATCCCGTCTGGAAGAATACCCGCTGGATATGGTGGTCCTTTCCGTTGGTCTGGAACCGAGGGCAGAGCTCAAACAATTGACCTCGATCTTAAATCTATCACAGACCGCAGATGGTTTCCTTATGGAGGCTCATCCCAAACTGAGGCCGGTAGATGCTCCCACCCCCGGAATTTTTTATGCCGGTTCCGTGGAGGCCCCCAAAGACATCAAGGATAGCGTGACGCAGGCAGGAGCTGCCGCGGCCAGAAGCTCTATCTTACTTAACGCTCATGTTATCAAAGGTGAGGCTATTAAAGCCCAGGTCAGGGCTGAAAAATGCACCTCCTGTGGGGCCTGTTCCCGGGTTTGCCCGTACGGGGCGATTAAAGTTGATATTAAGGCTAAGACCGGGGCCCAGATTACGGCTGCAGCCTGTGCCGGTTGCGGTACCTGCGCCGCCGAGTGTCGCTTCGGGGCTATCACAATGCAGCATTTCAGCGATGAGCAGATCCTGGCCCAGATTAGTGCGGCTCTATCGGAAGAGCCTGAAAATAAGATTATCAGCTTTCTCTGCAACTGGTGCTCCTATGCCGGGGGTGACCTGGCCGGCGTGTCCCGTCTGCAGTACCCGCCGAATAACCGCTTTATTCGCACCATGTGCAGCGGCCGCGTCTCTGAAGAATTTGTTATTTATGCCTTTGAGCAAGGTGCTCCTATCGTGCTGGTTTCTGGATGTCATATCAATGATTGTCATTATATTAACGCCAACCTTCAGACCCAAAAGCGCGTTGAGCGGCTGAAAGAAAAACTGAAGAAACTGGGAATTCGCCCGGAGAGACTGCAGCTGGAATGGATAAGTGCCGCTGAAGGACCCCGCTTTGCTGAGATCATGCGCGGATTGGAAGAGAAGCGGAAACAGGTAACCAGGGAAGAAATAGAGTTTACCCGCAAGGTCCTGAGGGAACAAAGGACTGCCAAAAAAGCCGCTGAAACACAGGGGCTAGAGTAACCAGTTTGATGTCAGTCCAATTTGAAGGGCAGTTCCACAGTGAAAAAAAGACCGGGCGTGCCGGGAGGGGACGACCTATTTGCCCCTTTTGTGGCCAATCGAACGTATACCCGATAAAAGAAAAAAGGCTTTTCTTTTTTACGCGGATAGTGGCCTGGTCCTGTGCTAATGAAAATTGCCGGATGTACCGCCGGTACTTTCCTTCACCCAGTTGGGGCCCCAGCCGGTGATTTCAGCTTGATTAAAAGGTGGATAGAAGGGCGATGCCCAAATCACGATTGATCCTGAGCCTCATGGCGATAATGGCGGTCATTATTATTGCCATCGCAGTTTACCTGGCTGGCAATTACACCACCATTAATCTTACCCGGGGTGTCATCTTGATAGCCGTGGCTGTGACAGGACTTCTGGTCTTTATGGGTATCTTAATCGTGGCCATAAGGGGCTCGAACTCCGGCCCTCGCGGGAGTGATAAAAGATAAGGCGATTCCAGGTTGGACTTTAGCCTCTTCCTCAGGCAGAGTCGCTCCCTTTTTCATTTCCGGGCTCAGCCTTTAGGGCCATCGTCTCTGATGGCGGTTTTCTTTTTACTGCGGGGCATTCTGTAGATCGCAATCACAAAGACAATCAAGATCAGTATTGCGATGCCTAACGTGGGATAAAAGTAACTTCCGGTACCGGTTTTCCAGACTAACGCCGCCAGAATTGCCAGTATTACCAGGGTTAGCGGCAGGCG
>JAGDMY010000146.1 GCA_017860765.1 Chloroflexota bacterium
CTGGAAAGGGCTGTCACCAGCTTATCGATGTCCGGATAATCCGAGGTGCTTAAGGAGACCAGCGAGACCTCATCATAACCGCAGTTTTCCAGGATGTTGCCCACCGATTTAATGACCTCTTCTTGAGGCCGTTCACGTACCGGCCGGTAGATGCTGGTGGCCTGGCAAAAGCGGCAGCCCCGGCTGCAGCCCCTTTGAATTTCTATGGCGGCCCGGTCCTGGACTACCTCCACAAACGGGACCACCGGTCTTAAAGGGGGTGGGGGCAAAGTGACTACTATACGGCGGCGGAGGACGGGTTTGGCTTCGCTGATCAGCGGGATCAAGCTCTTCAGCCGGCCGTCTTCCTGATATTCCACCTGATAAAAACTGGGGACATAAAGGCCTTCAATTTGAGCCGCCTGCCTGAGAAAATCGGTCCTGGGCTTGCCGCTGCCTTTCCAGTCGCGGAAGGCTGCTATGAGTTCAACCAGGACTTCTTCCCCATCGCCCAGGACGAACAGGTCGATAAAGTCCGCCATGGGCTCGGGGTTCAGTATACTGCTTCCACCGGCGATAACAAAGGGGTGGGCCTCCCCCCGGTCTGCCGCCAGCTGCGGAATTTGCGCCAGGTCAAGCATATTCAGGACGTTGGTATAGCAGAGCTCGTAGCCCAGTGAGAAGCCGATAATATCAAACTCCCTTAGCGGACGTTTAGACTCCAGGGCAAAGAGGGGTAGTCCGGCCGACCGCATGGCATTTTCCATATCCTTCCAGGGCGCGTAGACCCTTTCCGCCAGAACGTCCGGCATATTGTTGAGGATCTCATAGAGAATGGGTACCGCCATATTGGACATGCCGATATCATACAGGTCGGGATAGCTGAGGGCGAACTTGATGGGGGTCTTATCCCAATCTTTAACCACGCTCTGCCATTCACCGCCGGTATAGCGGGCCGGCTTGCCGACCTGGTACAAGATGCTGTCCAGTTGATTCATAATTAGACTCAGTTGGCCTCCAACTCCTTGAAATCGAACTTCATACCGTCCCGGGCGGCGATAACCTTAATGCCGGTCTTCTGGGTTAGGCCTTCGGCCACCTCCCAGGGCCGCGCTTTCCAGATGCTCATCCCGTAATGGTTCAGGATGGCGACTTTGGGCTTGATCCCGGCGATGATTTTTTCCGCGTCTGCCAGGGCCAGGTGGTCGACTTTAAAATGGTTCTCGGTAAAGACCACGTTGAGTATTATCATTTCCGATTGGTATTTTTCAATGATTTTATCGAAGTATCGGGTATCGGCGATATACGAAAAGCTATGCTGGGCGACTTTGAATTTCAAGCCATAGGTCTCAACGGTATGAATATGGCGGAGGGGGGTGGTGAACTCCACACCGTCAATATCATATGACCTGCCCTCCTGCAGGACCTCTATGCCGTCAATATACTCCTTCAAATAGGAAAAAACCACGGGCTCCGGTCCAAGGGCGTCAGCAGGGAGGAAGACCCGTCCATGAGGCTGGAATCCGCCCTGGGTCATAGCCTCCACCATGATATTCATATCGCCGGAATGGTCGAGGTGGCGGTGGGTGAGAATAATGGCCTTGAGATGGTAGGCCTTTAGCTTGCGTTTGGCGGACTGGACCACGCTGCCGGGGCCGGGATCGATCAGAATCTCGGTACCGTTCAAATCCAGCCACATGCCGCCGGAGGCCTGGATCTGATTAGCGACCATGACTCTGGCGCCGGCCGTCCCCAGGAATAAAATCGTATTTGCCATAAACCAATTTCACTATCTAATCGGGATTTGATTTGGATTCAGCCTGGCTATCACCGCATCTGCCACCTGGGAAGTACCGACGCAGGTGGAGCGGCCGGTCTTCATATCATAGGTCAGGCTTTCACCCTCGGCAATGACGGCTGCAATGGCCTTTTCCACCCCTTCAGCAGCCTCAAACTCTTTCAGGTATCGCAGCATCAGCATGCCGGATAACATGGTTGCGATAGGGTTCACCCGGTTCTGGCCGGTGTACTTGGGAGCGCTGCCATGAGTGGGTTCGAAGACGGCAATTCCATCGCCCAGGTTGGCGCCTGGCGCCACCCCGAGTCCCCCCACCAGCCCTGCACATAAGTCGGAGACGATATCGCCGTACAGGTTGGGCAGCACCAGCATATCGAATTGCCGGGGGTTGCGGACCAGCTGCATACACAGATTGTCCACAATCACGTCGTTGAACTCAATATCGGGATAACCCCGGGCGACTTCCCGGGCTACGCTCAAGAAAAGTCCATCTGAGAACTTCATAATGTTAGCTTTATGCACGGCGGTGACCTTGCGGCGATTATTGGCCCGGGCGTAATCGAAGGCGAACTTGACTACCCGGCGCGAGCCGAACTCAGAGATGATTTTCAAGCTGATGCCGGAATCTTCGCGTACCTTGCCGCGGGTCTCGGCCACCAGCTTAAGGATGCGGGCAGCCTCAGAGCTCCCCTTCTCAAACTCTATGCCGGCATAAAGGTCTTCGGTATTCTCCCTCACTATCACGATATCGATATCCTTATAGGGTGAAAGGACACCGGGATAGCTCTTGCAGGGCCGCAGGCAGGCGTAGAGGTCGAGGCTTTTACGCAAAGTCACATTGACGCTGCGAAAACCGCTGCCGATAGGTGTGGTGATGGGTCCTTTAAGAGCGACCCTGTTCTTGCGTATGGACTGGATGACCGAATCAGGGAGAGGAGTATTGTATTTGGTCATCATCGCCGCACCCGCTTCAACTATTTCCCAGTTGAACTTCACTCCGGTGGCTTCGAGCACCCTTCGAGCGGCCGCCGTGACGTCCGGTCCGACCCCGTCACCGGGTATGAGGGTGATATTATATACCATAGAAATATCTCCTGGCGCTCCGGTCTTTACCATCCGGTTCCCCGGATTTTCAGGTTATATCTGCAGCCTCTCGCTGGGATGATAAACCAGGAATCACAGCTTAAAATCGCCGTATTTTTTTATATAGGGGAGCAGTCCTCCCTCGTTGAGGATATTCAGCATAACCGGGGGTATTTTACTGGAGGCGAGCTCGTTGCCGTTGGTCAGGTCCTTGATTTTCCCGGCGGCCAGGTCCACCTCCAGCTCGTCTCCATCGTTGATCTGATCGGTATCGCAGATCAAAACCGGCAAACCCTGGTTGATAGCGTTTCTAAAGAAGATGCGGGCGACAGATTTAGCCAGGATGGCGCTGACTCCCGCCAGCTTGAGGACCAGCGGAGCGTGCTCCCGGCTCGAACCCAGACCGAAATTGCTCCCCCCTACTACAAAATCGCCCATCTTAACGCGGGAAGCAAAGGTGGGGTCAGCATCCTCCAGGGCATGTTTGGCCAGTTCGGGCAAATTGCTGCGTAACCCGGCCAGTCGTCCCGGCACAATCAGGTCCGTTGAGATGTCATCGCCGAATTTAAAGGCTTTGCCTTTTAGCATCTTTTAATCCTGATTAAATACTACCTTCAATAGGTGAGAAGGAGTTGATTTACGATTTAGGATTTATGATTTAAGAATCCCTCTTCCACCCTCATAGATCTTAAATCTCTCTCAATTCCTTAAATCTTAAATCTATATATTGAATTATTGGAAATACCTTCTCCTAAATTACTTCCCTCGGGTCGGTGATTTCACCCTTTATAGCGCTGGCAGCAGCCGTAGCTACACTGGCCAGGTAAATAAGGGAATTGGGATTGCCCATGCGGCCCTTAAAATTACGGTTGGCTGTAGACAGACAGGCTTCGCCATCGCCCAGCACACCCTGGTGCAGGCCCAGACAGGCCCCGCACCCCGGCGGCAGTATGACTGCCCCGGCTTCGATCAGTGTAGAGATATAACCCTTTTCGATAGCCTGCAGGAGGATGGTCCTGGAGGCCGGTCCCACGATTAACCGGGTAGCCGGATGGCGCTTGCGGCCTTTCAAAATCGAGGCAGCCACTGCCAGGTCTTCCAGCCGTCCGTTGGTACAGGTACCGATAAAGACCTGCTGGATCCGGGTGCCCTTAAGCTCCCGGGCCGTGGCCGTGTTATCTACAGTGTGCGGTTTGGACACGGTCGGTTCCAGCTTATATAGATCAATGGTGATAGTCCGGGAATAGGCGGCATCAGGGTCAGGAGCGAGGGGCTGGTAGTCCCGGGCCCGTCCCTGGGCCATCAGATAGTCCTCGGTAAGTTTATCAGAGGGGAAAAGCCCCGCCTTGGCCCCTGCCTCTACAGCCATGTTGGAGACGGTAAGCCGCTCGGAGATGCTTAAATGGTCGATCGCTTCACCGGCGAACTCCAGCGATTTATAGGTAGCGCCATCGGCGCCGATCATCCCGATGAGATGCAGTACCAGGTCCTTGGAGAAGACCCCCAGGCGGAACTCACCGGTCACCTGCACTTTGACCGTCTCCGGCACCCGGAACCAGGTCTTGCCCAGTCCCATGGCTACTGCGATATCCGAGGAGCCCATGCCGGTGGCGAAAGCCCCCAGTCCCCCGGCGGTGACTGTGTGAGAGTCGGCGCCGACTATAACATCGCCGGGCCGGGCCAGCGATTCCACCACTCTCTGGTGGCAGACACCCTCGCCCACATCGGAAAGGTTGACCCCGGTCTGCTCGGCAAACTGGCGCAGAAACTGATGGTCGTTGGACAGGGCTGAACCGGGACTGGGCGCGGCATGATCGAAGAAGAGGAACGTCCGGGCCGGATTGGCCACCTTCCCGAGTCCGCTTTGCTGGAACTGGCGGATGCCCGGACTTGCGGCTTAATATCTTTTCGGCCAGCGTCTTACCCATAGCCCTGGCAAATTCCGTTGTTCTTCTTTCTGACTCGAATTCTCTTCTCATCCCTGTTTTGGAATATTGGATTTTGGTTATTTCAAATAGACCCGATGACGGCCAGCACAGCATCCTTTGGGACGCGGTCGCCGTTTTTGTAATTGAGCGCTTTAACTTTTCCCGCCACCGGGCTGACGATAATATTGGCCATTTTCATGGCTTCCAGGACCAGGATGGCATCATCCGCCTTGACCTCAGAGCCCACCTGGACTTCGTACTGGATGATAACGCCGGGCATGGGCGCCAGGATCGGCGTCTCGCCGGCCGCAGGGGCTGGCCTGGGAGCAGCCGCTTCTCTGACGGACGGTTTCAAGATAGGCGGTGAGGGCCTGACAAAGGCCCGGGGAGCGAAGGAGGAGGGGGCTGCCAGAGGGGCGCCATCAGCGGCCTCGACCCCGATATCATAGACCTCGCTTTCGACATAGACTTTAAATTTTCTGACACTGACGCCGGGAGACGGGCGGGTTTTCTCGGCCAGCTGGCCGGACTTCGCCCTGGCCATCAGCGCATCCTCTTTTTTTACTTCTTCGAGGGTCTTGGGCCGGGTATCAGCCGGCGGTTTCTCCAGTCCGTACTTCCATTTCAGGAATTGCAGGCCGGTAGTGGGATAAAGGGCGTAAATTAGCTCATCGCCAATATCTCTGGCAAGGCCTTTAGTCGCCTCTTTGGCCGCTTCCATTTCCGGTTTCAGGATATCGGCCGGGCGGCAGGTGATCGGGGTCTCGCCCCTCTCATATCCTTTGAGGACCATTTTCTGGACTTCGGGGTCGATGGGTGCCGGGGGTCTGCCATACAGGCCATAGACATAGTCCTTGACCTGGGCCGAGACCATCTTGTACCTGCCGAAAAGGACATTCTGGACAGCCTGAATGCCCACAATCTGGGAGGTGGGCGTGACCAGTGGGGGATATCCCAGCTCACGCCGGACTCTGGGAAGCTCGGCCAGGACCTCGTTTAATCTATCGATGGCCCCCATTTCCTTTAACTGTGAGACCAGGTTGGTGGTCATCCCGCCCGGGATCTGGTGAATCAGCACCTCGGTATCGATGACTGCCATCTTGGTATTATTCAGGAAATCGCGATATTTGGGAGCAATGGTCTCGAAATACTGGCCCAGCTTGAAGAGACATTCCAGGTCCAGGCCTGAGTCCCGACCGGTCCCCTGCATCGCCACGACAAAGGGCTCGATAGCCGGCAGAGAAGAGCGCAAAGCAAAGGGGGCCAGGGCGACATCCAGGATATCTACCCCGGCTTCGATAGCCTTGAGATAGCTCATTGAGGCCATGCCGCTGGTATAGTGGGTATGCAGCTGCACCGGCACCTTGAGGGCCTTTTTCAGGGCCTTGACCAGGCTATAGGCATCCTCCGGCGAAATCAATCCGGCCATATCCTTGATGCAGAGGCTGTCGGCGCCCATATCCTGATAAATGCGAGCCTTGTTGACGAAATATTCCAGATTGAAAATCGCTCCGCCCAGCTTGGGTTCGGTCAGGGAGTAGCTGATAGCCAGTTGAGCGTGCTTGCCGCATTCTTTAATGCTTTTTAGCGCCATGGCGAGATTGCGCTCATCGTTTACAGCATCAAAAACGCGAAAGAT
>JAGDMY010000012.1 GCA_017860765.1 Chloroflexota bacterium
CCCCAGCTGCTTGGTGATGGCCTGCATACCGTAACAGATGCCCAATACCGGCAGGTGACTCTCATAAACATAAGGCGGAGCGAGGGGCGCGTTGTCATCATAGACACTGGAGGGGCCTCCCGAAAGAATAAAGCCTTTAGGATTAAGTGCTGCTATCTTCTCCCAGGGAGTATCGTGCGATACCAGCTCGCAGTATACCTGAAGCTCACGCACCCGTCTGGCAATGAGCATGCTGTATTGAGAGCCAAAATCGACGATGACAATAGCTTCGCGTTCAGGTTGGATGGCGGGCTCTCTAAATTCGACCGGTTGCTGGCCGGCTTTTTGCTCGGCTATTTCAAGGTAAGTGGAGACTTCAAGATCGTTGCTGGTGGCTACACGATGACTCTTTTCCGAGGCCAAATTCTGCGGATTTCCAACCGTATCCATTTATAAAAAGCTTACCATTGTGATATACTTACGTCAAGTAGCCTGACATAGCACATGTCACCCTGCAAACCCCTATCCTGGTCCGCATCGTGGTAAGCCTTCAGCGGAGATCAAGAAAATAATAATCATTCTTTGGCAGGCGGTATGGAGCAAGGTCAACTATCAGACAGGGTCCAGAAGCAAGTGGAATCTGGCATTGAGATTATCCGGAAGGGAGGGGTAATTGCTTTCCCCACGGATACCGTCTATGGCCTGGGAGCCGGCATTTATCACGAGGCGGCCATCGAACGTATATATGATATCAAGCAGAGGCCGCCGGATATGGCTTTGCCGATTCTTCTGGCTGCTGTATCCCAGGTCCATGATCTAGCTCAGTTTTTACCGGCCTATGCCTGGCGATTAATCGACCGTTTCTTGCCGGGAGGTTTGACCCTCGTAGTCTACCGCACGGCTTTGGTCAAGGACGTTATCACCCGGGGAGGTGATACCGTGGCGATACGCGTCCCTGACCATCCTGTTCCGGTCGCTTTAATTCAAGGCAGCGGTACGCCCATAATCGGTACCAGCGCCAATCTCAGCGGTCGGCCGCCGGTGCTGGTTGCAGAGGATGTCAGAAACCAGCTCGATGATAAGGTGGACCTGATTATTGACGGTATCCCGGCTCCCACCGGGAGGGAATCCACCGTCGTAGACGTGACTGGCAAGGTGGCGGTAATATTGCGGGAAGGCGCTATTTCTAGAGTTGAGATTGCGCAGGTCACGGAAGTTGTTTGAGTTAAGATTTAAAGTTGCCGAACATGATCTTAAATCAAATATGCCGGATCCTGGATATCCAGTTTTAAAATAAGGAATAGGTCATAAATGAATATCGCAGTTGGCTCAGACCACCGGGGCCTGGATTATAAAAAAGGCGTCCTCGAATTGCTCAGCGCAATGGGACATAGTTATCAGGATTTTGGCTCTTACACCGCGGATTCGGTTGATTATCCGGATATAGCCCTCGCAGTTTGCCGGGGAGTCGCCAGCAGGCAGTTCGATTACGGTATCCTGATTTGCGGCACCGGAATTGGAATGAGCATTGCAGCGAATAAGGTCAAGGGTATTCGGGCGGCCCTGTGCTGTGACACCTTTAGCGCTCAGCGGGCGCGGCTGCACAACGATGCCAATGTACTCTGCCTGGGAGCGGAAAGGGGAGAAGCCGGAGTCCGGGAAATCCTGCGGACCTTCTTTGCCACCCCCTTCGAGGGCGGCAGGCACCAGCGGCGATTGGATAAAGTGCACCTCCTGGAAGAAAATTGACAAATAGCGCTAGAATGTAGTACAATCTTCAACTTAGTAGGAAATAATATAAAAATGTCGATGAATAACTGGAACCCCGGGCTCGTACTTATTGTTATTGTTGCACTTCTGTGCAACGGGCTTGGTGTGTCTCCAGTTCGGAGCTGACCGCAAACCGGATTTTAGCTTACAGAGCAGACCAAGCCCAGGAGAATTTTCTTCTGGGTTTTTCTATTTTAGGAAGCGTGTGACTGAAGGTAAAATTGATTGACAATGAATAGAGGCTATGTTATGGTTTCTTTAAAGGAAAACCCCATTTCGAGGGATCGATGATCCCTTAGAAGGTGTTTATTTTTTTTATCGGGCAATTTTATGTGCGAGGTAGGGAATGAAAAGCGATAGTATTAAACAGGGCATCGAGAGAGCGCCGCATCGAGCGCTGCTCTATGCTCTGGGCTGCACCCGCCAGGAACTCAACAAGCCCTTTATAGGCATCGTTAACAGCTACAGTGAAATAGTGCCCGGGCACATGCATTTGCGGGAAATTGCGGAGGCGGTTAAGGACGGCATCCGCAGTGGCGGAGGCGTCCCCTTTGAGGTCAATACCATTGCCGTCTGTGATGGCATTGCCATGAACCATTCGGGTATGAAATACAGCTTGCCCAGCCGCGAGCTCATTGCAGACTCGGTAGAAACGGTGGCTGAGGCGCATGCCTTCGACGCGCTGGTCTTTATTCCCAACTGTGATAAGGTGACCCCCGGAATGCTGATGGCGGCCCTGCGGTTAAATATACCGGCGATTTTCATCAGCGGCGGGCCGATGCTGGCGGGGAAACTGGGCACGGAAGAAGGGGCCAGGATTGTTGATATCAGCTCGACCTTTGAGGCTGTGGGCAAGACCGCCAGCGGCAAAATGACTGAAGAAGAATTAGCCCGGCTGGAAGAGGCGGCCTGCCCCGGCTGCGGAAGCTGTTCCGGCATGTACACCGCCAACACCATGAACTGTCTTACTGAAGCCGTGGGCATGGGCTTGCCCGGAAACGGGACAATTCCAGCTGTTGATATCAGGCGCAAGAGGCTAGCCAAAGAAGCCGGCCAACAGATCATGGAATTGCTGGCCAAAAATGTTTGTCCGAAGGATATTATCACCAGGGACTCGGTGCACAACGCCTTAACGGTGGATATGGCCCTGGGTGGCAGCACCAATTCGATCCTGCATTTCACGGCCATCGCCCATGAAGCCGGATTCGATTTCCCTCTATCAGCTATCAATCAAATCAGCGAACTGACTCCTTATATTTGTAAGCTCAGTCCGGCCGGAGTCCATCATCTTGAAGACCTGGACCGGGCGGGAGGCATTCCGGCGATTATGAAACAGAGCCGGGGCCTCTTAAAAGCGGAATGTCAAACCGTGTCCGGGAAGACCATCGGAGGGATTATAGAGGCCTCCCAGGTAGTGGATGCGGAGGTGATTCGTTCTCCCGATACGGCGTATTCCCAGAAAGGTGGTACGGCTATTTTGTTCGGCAATTTAGCTCCGGAAGGGGCAGTCGTGAAACGTGCGGCCGTGGTGCCGGAAATGATGGTCCATGCCGGTCCGGCCCGGGTATTCGATTCCGAGGAGCAGGCCACCAGGGCTATTATGGATAATTTGATACGATCAGGGGATGTAGTGGTAATACGTTACGAAGGCCCGAGGGGCGGGCCAGGAATGAGAGAGATGCTTACCCCCACTTCCATCATTTCGGGTATGGGCCTGGATAAAGAAGTGGCTTTAGTCACCGACGGCCGTTTTTCCGGAGCTACGCGCGGGTCTTCCATCGGCCACGTTTCTCCCGAAGCCGCCAGCCGTGGACCTATTGCTGCTGTCCAGGAGGGAGATATTATCAAAATTGATATCCCGAACTATAAGCTGGAAGTAGAAATAAGCGACCGGGAAATAGCGCAAAGGCTATCCAGTCTGCCCGAGTTCAAGTCCAGGGTAAAGTCCGGCTATCTAAAACGCTACGTGGAAAACGTGACTTCAGCCAGCACAGGAGCAGTTTTTAAGGATTAGCTCTAAAGCCCTTGGCTAGACATGGAGAAATGATATGAAATTGACAGGTGCCCAAATATTATGTGAAAGCTTAATCAAGGAAGGAGTGGAGGTCATGTTCGGCTTTCCGGGCGGGAAAGTCATTCCTTTCTTTGACACCTTGCTGCAGTATCCGGCCTTACGCCACATCCTGGTCCGTCATGAGCAGGGGGCAGCCCACGCCGCCGACGGCTATGCCCGGGCTACCGGTAAGGTAGGTGTTTGTGTCGCTACTTCAGGTCCGGGGGCCACCAATCTGGTCACCGGTATCGCTAACGCCCATCTGGATTCCGTCCCGATCGTGGCAATCACCGGACAGGTCGAAAGGCCGGCGATCGGTAAAGACGCTTTCCAGGAGGTAGATATCACCGGAATTACCCTGCCCATAACCAAGCATAACATGCTGGTGCGTGAGTCGGCCCACCTGGCGCGTATAGTCAGAGAGGCTTTCTATCTGGCCAGGACCGGTCGCCCCGGTCCGGTGTTGATTGATATACCCGTAGACGTCTTTGCGGAAAAGGCCGAGTTCCATTATCCGAATAAAGTTTATCTGCCGGGTTATAACCCTACGCTGCAAGGACACCCGGCCCAGATTAAAAAGGCTGCGCAGGCTATTAGCGAGGCCCGGAAACCCTTAATTATTGCCGGCAGGGGGGTGATAATCTCGGGGGCTTTTGCAGAATTAAAGCAGCTGGCAGAGCTGGCCCAGATACCGGTGGTGACCACTTTGCTGGGTATCGGCTCATTTCCCGAGTCCCATGCTTTGAGTTATGGAATGCTGGGAATGCATGGCATGGCCTACGCCAATATGGCAGTGTGTGCTGCAGACCTGGTAATAGCCATCGGCATGCGTTTTGACGATAGGGCGACGGCGCGGGCCAGTGCGTTTGCCCCCAATGCCCGTATCCTTCACATCGATATTGACCCCGCCGAAATTGGGAAGAATGTGCGTGTGGATATACCTATCGTCGGGGATATCAAGAAAGTATTGAATCCGCTGAATAAACTGATTCAACCTTTGGAGCATATTGAATGGATAAACCAGATGGATACCTGGCGTAAAGAACATCCGATGATAACTACCAGGCTACGGAATGCCAGGACGCTCCTGCCCCAATATGTGGTGCGCAAGCTGTACGAGGTCTCCAAGGGTGAAGCAATCATCGTGACCGGCGTGGGACAGCACCAGATGTGGGCAGCCCAGCACTACTGGTATGACAGGCCCAATACCTTCATCTCCTCCGGCGGGCTGGGGACGATGGGTTTTGAGCTGCCGGCAGCCATGGGGGTCAAGGTCGGCCGTCCGGATGATGCTGTATGGTGCATCGCCGGGGACGGGGGTTTCCAGATGACGCTGCACGAACTGGCTACCGTGGTGCAGGAGGGAATTGCCATCAAGATCGCCATCATAAACAACAACTACCTGGGCATGGTCCGCCAGTGGCAGGAGTTATTCTGGCAAAAGCATTATGTCGCTACCCCTTTGCTGTGTCCCGATTTTGTGAAACTGGCAGGGGCCTATGGCATTCCTGCTATGCAGGTCACCACCAAGGATGGAGTGGTGCCGGCCTTGGAGGCGGCCATGAAAGCTGAGGGTCCTTTCTTGATTAATTTCGTGGTAGAGCCCGAGGAGAATGTTTATCCCATGGTGCCTCCTGGAGAGTCTCTGGCTAAGGTACTGGAAGAACCGAGAAAAGAGGTGGAAGTATGGCCTCGACAAAACACACCCTAGTAGCGCTGGTTCAGGATAAACCGGGGGTTTTAAATCGCATGGTCAGCCTTTTCAGGAGGCGCGGTTTTAATATTGCCAGCATAGCCGTGGGCAGCAGCGAGCTGGCGGGATTTTCCCGCGTTACCTTTGTGGTGGACGGTTCTCTGACCACGGTGGAACAGGTCAGAAAGCAGCTGCTGGGAAAAGTTATTGAAGTAGTTAAGGTGGTTGATATTACCGAGGAAGACATCGTAATTCGCGAACTGGCCTTGATCAAGGTAAAATCGCCTTCGGGCAGCCGCAGTGAGATCATCCAGATAGTGGATATCTTTAAAGCTGATATTGTAGATGTATCTCACGAGTCCCTGACCATTGAAATCACCGGGACCGAGCAGAAGATAGACTCGCTGCTGGACCTGTTGCGGCCCTTCGGCATTAAGGAGATCGCCCGGACGGGCCGGATCGCCATGGTCCGCGGCTCAAACGTGGAAGAAGAAAAGTCCCCCCGGACACCGGTTGAACTGGAAGACCTGGTAATCTAAACGAGCGAAATGAGGTTAGCTAAAATATTTTTAGGCTAACCCTAGCCGTAATAAGGAGGAAATATTATCAATGGCTAAAATTTACTACGACAAAGATGCGGACCTGAAGTTAATTAAAAACAAAGTGATTGGCGTTATCGGTTATGGAAGCCAGGGACATGCCCATGCTCAGAACCTGAGAGATAGCGGATGCAAGGTAATCGTCTCGGATGCCAGGGGTTCACCCGGCTGGAAAGCCGCGAAAGAGGCTGGATTCGACGTAATGTCGGCCGCAGATCTGGCCAAGCAGGCGGATATCATAGTTATGCTGGTACCGGACGTGATCCAGAAAAACGTTTATAAAGAATCGGTGGAGAAGGGCCTGGCGGCTGGTAAAATGCTGATGTTCGCGCATGGCTTCAATATCCATTACGGGCAAATTGTACCGCCTGAAAATGTGGACATAACCATGATCGCTCCTAAATGTCCCGGCCACATGCTGCGCCAGCTTTACACTGAGAAAGCCGGTCCCCCGGCCCTGGTGGCGGTCGAGCGCAATGCCTCCGGAAAGGCCAAAGAGATTGCTCTGGCTTATGCCAAAGGCATCGGCTGCGCCCGGGCTGGCGTGCTAGAGACTACTTTTGCCGAAGAGACCGAGACCGATCTTTTTGGAGAGCAGGCGGTCCTCTGCGGAGGGACTTCTGAACTGATAAAGGCCGGGTTCGAAACTCTGGTTATGGCTGGCTATCAGCCCGAAATCGCCTACTTCGAGTGCCTTCACGAGTTGAAGCTGATTGTCGACCTTATTTATAAAGGTGGACTGAACTGGATGCGTTTCTCGGTCAGCGATACCGCCGAATATGGTGATTACACCCGCGGCCCCCGTATTATCAGCGACGAGGTCCGTGAAGAGATGGAAGAAATCCTGGCTGAGATCCAGGACGGCCGCTTCGCCAAAGAATGGATTCTGGAGAATCAGGCCGGGCACCCTGTTTTCAGCGCCTTGAGGAAACAGAACCAGGAGCATCTTATCGAAGAGGTCGGCAAAGAGCTCCGCGGAATGATGTCCTGGCTGGAGGAACCCAAGAAATAAAATATGCCCAGGATAGAGGATGTTGAACAGGCCAAAGCGGTAGCTCTTTATGAATTCAGGAAGAAATATCCCTACGGCGTAAAAGTGCGCCTGGATGCCCGGAGGATGTCATCTGTCTGGATTGTCTGTCTGTCCTGGGGTTCACCTGCCAGGGAGTCGGAGTACCGCATCGATGCCGATACCGGAGAGGCCTGGAAAATAAAATAGCTGGCAACCAAGGGAATATTGATGGATAAAGTAATCATTTTCGATACCACATTAAGGGATGGCGAGCAGGCAGCGGGGGGCACCTTGAACGTTCAGGAGAAGCTGGAAATCGCCCGGCAGCTGGAAAGATTGAAGGTGGATGTAATTGAAGGCGGATTTCCAGCCAGTTCTCCGGGTGATTTTGAAGCGGTTAAGCTGATTTCAGAACAGGTCCGCAACTCGACTATCTGCGCGCTCTCCCATGCCAACCCGCAGGCCATCGACCGCGCCTGGGAGGCTATCAAGAATGCGGCCCATCCGCGTATTCACATTTTCCTCTCTTCTTCGGATATTCATCTCTTGCACCAGTTGAAAAAGAGCCGCAATGAGATATTGCACACTTCCCGCGAAATGGTGGCCCGGGGCAAAAAATATACCGATGACATTGAGTTTTCACCCATGGATGCCAGCCGGACCGACCTGAAATACCTTTTCCAGATACTGGAGGCGGTAATCGATGCCGGTGCCAATACGGTCAATATCCCGGATACGGTGGGCTATGCGATCCCCGAGGAGTGGGGGAAACGCATCGCTGGGATTTTTCAGAACGTACCCAATATTCACAAGGCAGTGGTCAGCGTGCATTGCCACAATGATCTGGGTCTGGCGGTAGCCAATAGCCTTGAGGCGGTCCTGCGGGGCGCCCGGCAGGTGGAATGCACCATCAACGGGATCGGTGAGCGGGCGGGCAACGCTTCTATGGAAGAGATCGTGATGGCTATCCGGACCCGCAAGGACTTTTTTAACTTAAATACCGGAATCGAAACGACCCATTTTTATAGCGCCAGCCGGCTGGTTAGTGAACTGACCGGATTCCTGGTCCAGCCTAATAAAGCCATCGTCGGAGCCAATGCCTTCCGCCATCAATCGGGGATTCATCAGGATGGCGTTATTAAGCTGCCTATCACTTACGAAATTATGGACCCCAAAGATGTGGGTATCACCGCCAGCAGCCTGGTTCTGGGAAAGCTCAGCGGCCGTCATGCCTTTAAAGAGCGACTGGCAGAGCTGGGTTACGCCCTGGAAGAAGAAGACCTGAACCGGGCTTTCCAGGCTTTCAAAGACCTGGCGGACAAGAAAAAAGAGGTTACCGATAAAGATATCGAATCAGTGGTGGCCCAGCAAAAACGGACTGTGGCCGAGGTCTACCATCTTAATATGGTGCAGGTCTCCTGCGGCAACGGAATGCCAACTGCTGCCGTAAGCTTGACCGGCCCTCAGGGCGAGACGCTGGCGGATGCTTCTCTGGGTACCGGCCCGGTGGATGCCGTCTACAAGGCTATTAACCGCATAGTTTGCGTGCCCAATCAGCTGACTGAATTCACCGTCAAGTCCGTGACCGAGGGCATTGATGCCCAGGGTGAAGTATTAATCCGGATCGAGAGCGACGGGGTGACCTATACCGGCCGCGGGGCTGATACTGATATTATCGTGGCCAGTGCTAAAGCCTATATGAACGCCTTAAACCGGCTGCTGTTCGTTAAAAAAACAGCCAGAGGGAGGCTTTAAGCATGATGACGTTAGCGGAAAAAATACTGGCGGCGCATTGCGGTAAGAAAGCGGTCAGCGCCGGCGACTTCATTAATTGTCGTGTGGATCTGGTCCTCTCCAATGACATCACCGCGCCTATTGCCATCCGGGAATTTCGTAAACTCGGAGTCAAGGTTTTCGACCCCCGGAAAGTGGTGATGGTCCCAGACCATTTCGTGCCGAATAAGGATATCAACTCGGCCGAGCAGGCCCGGCTGATGCGCGAATTTGCTCGAGAACAGGGAATTATTTATTTCGAAGTCGGTGAAATGGGCATTGAGCATGTTCTCCTGCCGGAGAAAGGGCTGGTCTTGCCGGGAGATGTCGTGGTCGGTGCTGATTCCCATACCTGTACCTATGGGGCGGTAGGCGCCTTTGCTACCGGCATGGGCTCAACTGATATTGCGGTAGCCATGGCTACCGGCGATATCTGGATGAAGGTGCCCCCGACCATTAAATTCGTCTTTCACGGTTGGCCGGGGAAATGGGTAGGGGGTAAGGACCTAATCCTTTATACTATCGGCCAGATCGGCGTAGATGGCGCCCTGTATAGCGCCATGGAGTTCAGCGGTGAGGCCATCGACTCTTTACCTATGAGCGGCCGCTTTACCATCGCCAACATGGCCATTGAGGCCGGTGCTAAGGCGGGATTGTTTAAAGTCGATGAAAAGACCCTGAGTTATATTAATTCGCGCGCAAAGCGCAAATATACTGTTTTTGAGCCGGACGCCGATGCCAGTTATGCCCGGGTCTATGAGTGGGATATTTCGAAGATTGAACCCCAGGTAGCAGCGCCACACCTGCCGTCGAATGTTAAACCGGTCAGTCAGTTCAGGGGCGTGCGTATTGACCAGTCGGTCATCGGCAGCTGTACTAACGGACGTCTGGAAGACCTCCAGATGGCGGCTGCCATTATCAGAGGCAAAAAGATTAATCCGGCGGTACGCTGCATCGTCATTCCGGGAACACAAGCGGTTTACCTGGAGGCCCTGAAGGAAGGACTTATCGAAATCTTTATCAGGGCGGGAGCGGTGGTTAGCACTCCGACCTGCGGCCCCTGTTTGGGAGGCTATATGGGTGTTCTGGCAGCTGGTGAAAGGGCCATCTCGACTACCAATCGCAACTTTGTGGGGCGTATGGGCAGTCCCAAGTCCGAAGTCTATCTGGCCAATCCAGCGGTCGCCGCGGCCAGCGCCGTGGCAGGACGGATTGTAGCCCCGGAGGACCTTAAATAATCCTTAAGTTATGACTTGGGGCCAGGGACGGCCTGCCCCGGGAGGTGCATGAATGCCGGGATCACGAAAGTCGTGGACCGAAAAATTGAAGGATAGCAAGGACCTGCCCAGGGTTGAAATAATCACGGAAAAGATGAGCCAGAGATGGGGCACCGGGACAGTGGTGATACCCGCTCCTTTAGAGGTAGATGCTTTGATGCGGTCTGTCCCCCGTGGCCAGGTGACCACAATTAACCAGATACGCGAGGCGCTGGCTCGCCGCCATAATGCTACGATCGGCTGCCCGATAACCACAGGGATATTTGCCTGGGTGGCTGCCCATGCTGCCGATGAAATGGCTTTCTCCGGTGAAAAGAATATAACCCCTTACTGGCGCACGCTTAAGGCCGGTGGTGAGCTGAATGCGAAATATCCGGGAGGAGTGCAGGAGCAGGCGGTCCGCTTAAAAGAGGAAGGACATATTATCGAGCAAAGTAAAAAAGTGCTCAGGGTTAAGGACTTCGCGAAAAAGCTGGCGCATTTATCAGCGTGATAGGAACCCTGGTCGATAGTATCGCAGTTTGATTTTTTCAGGAGATTCAAAATGCTGTTGAAAGGCAAGGCCCATAAATTCGGCGCGAATGTGGATACTGATGTCATTATCCCGGCCCGCTATTTAAATATATCCGAGCCGGGGGAGCTGGCGAAGCATTGCATGGAAGACCTCGATCCGCAGTTCATCAAAAAGATGCAAAAAGGCGATATTATCGTGGCGGACGCCAACTTCGGCTGCGGTTCTTCGCGGGAGCACGCGCCGTTGGCCATTAAGTCTGCCGGGGTTTCCTGCATCATTGCCAGGAGCTTCGCCCGTATTTTCTTCCGCAACGCTATTAATATTGGTTTGCCACTTCTGGAATGTGAAGAGTGCGTGGATAAGACCAGTGACGGAGACCTGCTGGAAGTCGAGCTTTCCAGTGGAAAGGTAGTCAATTTGACCAATAATCAGGTTTTTACGGCTAAGCCCTACCCGGACTTCATGTCCGAGCTTATCAGCGCTGGTGGCCTGGTAGAATACACCCGCAGGAGATTGGCTAAAAATAGAAGTTAAACCGAAAAGTTAAGGTTTGGCATGATAACCTGAAACTGTCGGAAGGAGAAAATAAATTGAATTTTAAACTCGCAGTACTGCCGGGTGACGGCGTTGGTCCGGATGTCATGGCGGAAGGTATAAAAATTTTGGAAGCCGTAGGCAAGAAATTCGGACATGACTTTGAATTGACCCGCGGGCTCATCGGTGGCGTGGCCATTGAAGCCGAGGGTACAGCTTTATCTGAGGATACTCTGGAGATGTGCAAGACCAGGGATGCGGTGCTCTTCGGAGCGGTCGGAGATCCCAGATACGATGCACCCCAGGCTAAAATTCATCCCGAAGACGGTATCCTGGCGATTCGCAAAGGCCTTGAACTGTTTGCCAACCTGCGTCCGGTAAAGCTTTTCTCGCAGCTGACGGATTCCACTCCTCTCAAGTCGAATATCGTCAAGGGCACCGACTTTATGGTGGTTCGCGAACTGACCGGCGGACTTTATTTCGGCAAACCCAAACGGCAGTGGACGACTTCCCGCGGCCGGCGGGCGGTGGATACCATGGCCTATTCGGAACAGGAAATTGAGCGCATAGTGCGGGTGGGCTTTGAAATGGCGCGCAAGCGCCGCAAGAAGCTGACCTCGGTGGACAAAGCCAACGTGCTGCAGTCTTCGCGTTTATGGAGGCTGGTCACCAGCGAGGTGGCTAAGGAATATCCGGATATTCAGCTGGACAACATGCTCGTTGACACCTGCTCGATGAGATTTATCCAGAATCCGACATATTTCGATGTGGTCGTCACCGAGAACACCTTCGGAGATATTTTAACCGACGAAGCCTCGACTCTTACCGGTTCGATGGGAATGATGCCTTCAGCCAGCCTGGGTGGAATCCCTCAGGCCGGATCACGCA
>JAGDMY010000013.1 GCA_017860765.1 Chloroflexota bacterium
GTCATGCCGGGATTCGGGTTGGCTGGCCCCGGCAGATTGATATAGACTATCTCGGTCATCAGTTTTTGGTATTCTATCGCAGGTCCCACAGTCACCTCCTTCCCGCCTGAGTTCAGAGCTTTTAAAAGATAAAGGCACTTTTCGCCGCTAGATAAATTCGCGTCCCAGTGCCCTTTCTCATGAGCCTTACCCTTATCTTAGTTTTGGTTAATTCTCAGGTTTCCATATGCTTGAACTCAAGTATAGTACCATCGTATACGTTTGTCAATAAGCCAAAGAAGTCCCCAACCGGCATTTCAAGCGGACGCCATAAAAGGAAACTAGCGGCCAGGGTCCCGGTATACCTCTTGATGCTGGATGTGTGTTGACTTTAGGCGAAATTAATGAGACAATGCGGGACACGACCGGAAATGTTGAGTATTATAGTTTGTATAAAACAAGTCCTCGACCCTGAGGCTCCGACATCTACCTACAAGGTGGATGAAGCCACCAGGCGTATGACACAAAAAGGTGTGCCCCCGGTCATGAGCCCTTTCGACGAGAACGCACTGGAGGCAGCCTTGAGGATTAAGCATTCTCAGCCATCCAAAATTACCGTCCTCAGTCTGGGTTGGAACCTATCCCGGGCTGTGCTGAGAAAAGCGCTGGCAGCCGGGGCAGACGATTTGATTCTGCTTGAAGACAGCGCCCTAGAAAATCTGGATAGTTATGCTACCGCCAGCGGGCTGGCCGCCGCTATTAAAAAAATCGGAATTTATGACCTGATATTGACCGGGCGGCAGGCCGCCGATGGGAACGCGGGGAACGTCGGGCCGGGTATCGCTGAGCTCCTCGGTATTCCCAGTATCAGCGCCGCCAGAAGAGTGGAGATCGTTGACGGTAAAGTCGTGGTTGAGAGCATAACTCCCGATGGGTACAACATCATAGAGTCCAATTTCCCGGCTTTGGTCTCCGTTAGCAATGAGCTGGGTGAACTGCGCTCTGTGCCTCTGAAAGAGATTATGGCGGCCCAAAAGAAACCTATCACCACCTGGAACAGCGACCAACTGGGGATTAATCCTGCCCGATTGGGCCGCACCCGGATCCTTTCCATGTTCATTCCGCAGTACCAAGCTCATTGCGAGATTCTCAAGGGCGCGACCATCGAGGAAATGGGGGCCAACCTGGCCCTCAAACTCAAAGAAAATAAACTAATCAGCTAAACCTTCAGCCGGCTGCCCGCTGGATGAAGTTATAAGATGATATTATAGTTCAAAGAAGATGAAAGCGGAACCGGCCATTTAAGGAGGAAGCCTTATGGAAAGAGAGGCTTCAGTCGCCCGAAAGTCAGGTTTTCCCCGGGCCCTTTTATGGGTCGGCGTGGCTATTATTATTTTACTGGTTATCGTCTTTTTAGTTCTTCCGTTTATCATAGCCGGAATATTAACGACACCCGAACGAGCCTTCTCTGCCGACCTGACGCCAGCCAGGTATCAGCTGTCATATGAAGACATAAAAATAACCGCACGTACTGATGGGATGCCAATTCCGGGGTGGTTTATCCCCTCTCCAGGTAGCAGTAAGGCGGTAGTCATGGTACACGGACGCAATCAAAGCCGTACCAGCGAACTCTACGGCAGATTTGTTGAATTGGCCAGTTTATTGCATCAGGGCGGGCTGAATATTATAATGCTCGATCTAAGGGGGCATGGACAAAGTCCGTCGGCCCAATACAGCTTCGGGCTCAGAGATCGGCGGGATGTGGAGGGGGCGGTAGATTGGCTTCTGCAAAAAGGATTTAAGGAGGGCAGCATTGGAGCGCTGGGTATCTCACTCGGGGCAGCCGCTGTAATCGGCGCCGCGGCTGAAGAGCCCAGGATAAGCGCCATCGCTGAAGAGAGCGGATTCGCGGAACTTTCCCCCCTTTTGAAAACTCAGAGCGGTCTCCCGCCTTTCTTATTGACTCCAACCCTCTGGATGGTTCAATTAAGGTTCGGTTATGACCTCAACCAGTCCCAACCGGTCAGGGAAATCGGCGTCATAGCTCCCAGACCAATTTTTATCATTCACAGCACCAGCGATGAACTGGTTCCAATCGAGAATGCCAGGCAGCTTCTGGCAGCTTACCCCTCGGCTGAAACCTGGATATTAAGCGGGCCGGAACATGCCCGCTCCTTTAATGCTTATCCGGAGGAATATTCACAAAGGGTAAATACATTTTTTAACAAATATTTGAAGTAAACCAGCCTACATACCGGGCGACCAGCCCGGTCCTGCCCAAAACCTCTTCCCCCTCGCCGGTAATGCTTTCAATAGACCGGTCAGCATGAATGGAATTATCTTCTAGAACGGGATTACTTCCAAAATCCGCGGGTATATGCTAAATTGTAAGCTCAATCAGAGTGCGTCCAATACAGGGTGAGCCTGACCTGGCAGGTCTCGTTTTGTTCCCGAGAAATAGTGGTAGAGAGAGAAAATAGCGCAAATGGGCAGAAATAACCTGGTTCGTCTAATCAGATTCATGGGAGTTTTAATATTTGCACTCATTGCCACTGCAGGTACCCTGGGATCAACGACCGTCTCCGCAATTTCACTTATCGAAAGCCACAAACTTCCCGGGATGCCGGCCGTGCAACCCGATGTCCTTACCATCACTGCCAATGATGTCGTCAAGAATTACGGGAAGATATTAACCCTTACAGGCACCGAGTTTACCGTCAGCGGTCTTAAACCAGGGGATGCCGTAACCAGAGTCACCCTTACCAGCGCCGGAACGGCGGCAGATGCCTGGCCCGGAACTTACGCCATCGTACCGAGCAACGCTATAGGCAGCGGACTTGAGAACTATGCCATTAGCTATGTTAACGGGACCCTGACCATTCCTTTAATATATCCACCCAGAAGAATTAGCCTGGCTACGCCTCCATCAGCAGCAGCTTCGGTCGGTTCTCCGCTGGCTACCCAGCCTGTGGTTTTAGTGCGAGACCGCAACAACAACCCTGTAAGTCAGGTCACCGTTACTGCCTCCCGAGGCCATGGTACTGGTGCACTTAGAGGCCACCTGACCGCGGTTAGCGACTCCAAGGGCCTGGCTACTTTTACCGATCTGGGCTACAATAAGTCCGGGGAAATCTTCACCATCCGCTTCGCCGCTGGTAGCTTGTCTATCAATAGCAGTTCTCTTGGGCCGATATCCAGCGGGGCACCTTCTGCCCTTGCTATTGACAGGCCTCCGGTTGCCGGAACTTCGGTGGATGCCAACCTGCCCGATCAGCCCCGGATTAAAGTCACCGATCAATATAATAATCCGGTCAGCGGGGCTGAGGTGACCGTTTCTCTGGCCAGCGGGCCGGGAACACTAAGAGGGACTCTCACTGCTGTTAGCAATGCTGCTGGTTTAGCTGCCTTTACCGACCTGGGATATGATAAGGCTGGAGAAAAATTTTCTCTCCATTTCACCCTCGGCGATCTATCGGTCGACAGCGGCTCTATGGGTCCGCTGGCACCCGGTGCAGCCACTCAATTGAGAGTAGAAACTGCGGCCAACGGCAGCGGCACCACAGTCCCGGCTCAAACCCTGGCTGCAGATAAAACCCTCACCGTGTATGGCATCACCCGCGATCGGTTCAATAACTACGTGGCTGCCGCTGCCGGTACCTGGTCACTGGTTAACAAGAGCGGCAGCATCAGGGACACTGATCTGGTAACGGCCGCCGATCAAAAAAGTGCGACGTTGACCGCCAGCCATTCCGGCAGTGCCATGATCCATTTTTCCTCCGGCGACCTGACGTCGCTCGACTCAGGTCGCATCACCGTCAGGACATCTAAAATCATCAGGGGTACGGGCGGTGGCGGTGGGGGAAGCAGTCCTCCTCCAACCTTAAAAACCAATGGCTTTGTCCCAGACCCCGGTTTGATTATAGGGACTGACGGAGTGCGGGCTGAAGCCCTTCAGCTCAAAACCAGCGACGGCCGCCTGACCCTGGATATTGCCGCCAAGACCAAGCTTCTAAATCAATCTGGCGGACCTTTGACCCAACTGACAATCAGCCCGCTGGCTAAACCCGCGCCAACAGCTGAACGCAGCACTATCTTGCTGGCTTATGAACTGGGGCCTGATGGCGCTACATTTAATCCACCCCTGGTCCTGACGGTCAAGTACCCGTCCCTACCAGAAGGAATAGATGAAAAGAGCATCCGCGTCGTGCGTTGGAATGGCTTCTCCTGGCAAGATCTGGGTGGCGGTCTGAATCTTGGCAGCGGGATAGTAACCGCCAGTATCAGTCATTTCAGCCAATATGCGGTGGTTGCTGATCTCTTACAATCATCCCGGGTGGCTGTCCGGGACCCGCTAATCACACCTGCGAAGGCTAATGAGGGACAACCAGCGGCGGTCCCGCCGGTGACCATCCTCTCTTCACTACCCGGTTCCACGGGGGCGGCCCAACCAACCCCGGCACTGGCCAGCACACCATCCGCTGCCCCCGCCAACCTGAACGTACCCCGTCCGACTGCATCGCAATTACCAGTCAACGATTATAAACCTCAGTCGAACTGGCTTCTGGTGATGCTGGTAACTGTCCTGGGGGCCGGGGCAGTTGTGACGCTGGCTATGGTGTTAAGCCGCCGTAAACCCGGGAATTAGCAAATCAATCTGCGCCAGGCGAACTCAGTAGGCCGGCTCTCCCCTGGCAAAAGCATCTTTACGCCTCTTGACATAGGTTTCCCAGGGTTGGTGGACCAGGGATTGGCCGGCATCCACATCTATGGCAGTCCCGGTAATCATCCTGGATTCATCCGAGACCAGAAAGAGGACGGCATTGGCCACATCCTGCGCCGTGGATACGTCTCTAAGGGGTATATTTTCCTTCATTTTCTCCACCTGCTCAGGAGTAGCACGCAGTTTGGGAGTCAGGGTACCGCCGGGACAGATAGCGTTGACATTAATTTTGTATGGCCCCACCTCGAAGGCTAAATGACGCGCAAACCCCAGAATACCCGCCTTGGAAGAGGTATAAGCGGCACAGGCGGCGATGCTCATCGACCTGGCTGCCATAGAGGCTATAAAGACTATCTTGCCGCCTCCCCTCCCTTTCATGGACCCCAGCACTGCCTTGCTGCAGAAAAAAGCACCGTCCAGGTTCACTCCCAGGACATGGTGCCATTCCTTCTCCGTCATATCCTCCACCATGCGGGGATTACCGATGCCGGCATTGTGGACCAATATATCAACTCCTCCCCATTCCCTGATGACCCGCTCTACCATGCCGTTGACCTCGGCCCAGCTGGAGACGTCCGCCTGAATGGCCAGTGCCCGCTTTCCCAGAGATTTTATCTCCTCAGCGGTCTTTTCGGCATTAGCGAGATTGATGTCATTGACCACCACCTCCGCCCCTTCCCTGGCAAAAGTTAAGGCGATGGCCTCTCCCATCCCCTGTCCTGCTCCGGTTACTATAGCAATCTTATTTTCCAATCTCATACCTTCATTGTCTCCTTTGATTTATTTCTTACAGATCACAGCTTAAGAAATTTAGAAGTATTCCCGGTCTGGGCGTTCATTTTTCTGGACAGGCCGATTTTATCCTTTCCGGATAGGGTCTCGGTTTCAGATCAAATATCCGGAAGCTATATTTATATTTATCATCGCCGAGGGTTTTACGCGCCCTGTCCAAGAGCGGTTTTAAAAGGTCCCAGAGCTCCTGCTGTTTGACAGGGGATAAGGTTTTAAAGATCTTCATAAAGGCCTGGTATTCTCTGACGTATCCGTAGGCTTCCATACCCTTTTCGGTAAGGCTTAACCTGAAGATATTCTTCTTTTTCAGGTCCGGTTTTTTGGCAATCAGGCCTTGCTTCTCCATCCTGTTCAGCAATATCGAGACACTGCTCGGTTTACGGGATAACCAGCGGGTTAGTTCAGCCGGGGAGGCATTTTCTCCAATATTATAAATACAGGTCAGGACCCCGGCCTGTTCCGGGGTGATGCGATATCTCCTGAGCTCGTTTTCCCGGCATCTATTGATGGCTTCAGAGGTCTGCTTCAGGAGATAACTCAGCTTCACGGTCTGGTTAATTTTAAAATAGCCCGGCTTCTTCCCTTTCATTTGTTGAATATCCTTATTTCGCTTATAGCCAGGAGGTTGCAATTTTTCTCAACTATGTTATAATTTGCAGGTCGCATATGAGGTTAGATATCTAATTAATCTTGGCTTATATCCAATTTTAACAGACTGTCCTGAATAATTAAAGAGATCACCTCGAGTGTCGAGATTAACGCAACACTGGTCAAAGGTATCGATTTACAGGCTTTCCCGCAGTCGTCTCTGATGAGAAAATGCATAATATTATAGGAGGAAAAAAGACTATGGCGCAAAGGTTTGCCGGAAAGGTAGCAGTGGTCACCGGTGGCGGAGGTGGTATTGGAGGAGCAGTGGCGTTGGATTTAGCATCTCAAGGGGCCAGGTTAGTGATCAACGATATTGGCAAAGATGAAAAAGGGGTTAGTGAAGCTGATAACATGGTCAGCAAGATTAAAAAAGCCGGGGGCACGGCCGTGGCCAACTACGATACCGTGGCGACTATGGCAGGAGGCGCCAATATCATCAAAACGGCCATTAGCAATTTCGGTCGCATCGATATTTTAGTTAACGCGGCCGGCTTTTCTAAAAGAGGACGCACGGTTGAACTGCCAGAGGAAATGTGGGATGCTGAAATAACGGTCCATTTAAAAGGCCACTTCGGCTGCAGCAAGGCGGCGGCTATAGAAATGATCAAGCAGAAAAGTGGCGGCCGGATCATCAATTTCTCTTCATCTGCGGGCTTTGCCTTCGCCAATGTCCCCTTTTTCAATATCGCTTACTCGACGGCTAAAGCGGGAATTGTAGGTTTCACCGCCAGGTTGTCCGCTGAGCTCCAGGAGTACGGCATCACGGTCAATGGCATCTTCCCCAGCGCTGTCACCAAGGGTTTCCCGGACCCCAGGCCCGGGGCGGATGGTCCGGAATTCGTAGCCCCCGTCATTGTCTATCTGGTTTCGGAGGAAGCTAAAAATATCACCGGACAGTTTTTCTCAGCCAACGGCGGCAATGTCGGAATATATGCCCGGCCGATGCAGGGACCTTCTACATTATATTGCAAGACGGGCAAGTGGACTTTCGAGGAACTCAGCCAGATTGTACCCAAGCTGGCATCCTCAGGGTAGCCGGACGGGCCCGGAACTTCTTCCCCGGGCCCCATTCTTTTTAGGAGTCGGGGCATGATAGACAAAAAAATCTTCGAATTTCCCATTTTATATACTCTCCCCATGGGCAAGATTGCCATCGGCTGGGGTGTGCATGAAACTGTAGCGGATGAGTGCAAGGAAGCCAAAATCAAAAGGGCTTTGATTACCACCACCGGCCTCAAAGGTACCGGTATCGTCGATGAGATTAAAGGAATTCTAAATCACCATGGCATTGCGACTGAAATTTTCAGTAAAGTCACCTCTAACCCCAAAGACTATGAGGTCATGGAAGCCTATCAGGTCTTTAAAGACACCCGGTGCGATGGCGTGGTATCCGTCGGGGGAGGCAGTTCCCACGACTGCGGAAAGGGAGTCCGCGCCGTGGCCTGTAATGGTGGCAGGTATGTTTGTGACATGGCCATGTTCATCAACCCTCCCTGGATGGAGGAGAGGAAAAAATATAATCCGGTTACCATACCCCAGGTAGCGGTCAATACCACTGCTGGAACCGGGGCAGAGTCCGGAATCGGAGCAGCTATCATCAATACGCCGGCCCGGGCCAAGCAGCTCCTGTTCCTTACCGGCCAAACTGCGCAGGCGGCGCTGATTGATCCTTTGCTGGTCCGCTTAATGCCTCAGAATATCACTGCCTGGACAGGGATGGATGCTTTAGCCCATGCCTTTGAATCGTATGTCTCGCGAATCCAATCGGACTATACCGCGGCCCTGATGCTGCGCGCCATAAAACTGGTAGCCGAAAACCTCAGGGAGTTTACTTACAACCGGATGAATCACCAGGCCTGTATCAATATGTGCCGGGCATCTTCGGTGGCCGCTGTTGGTATGCAGTTGGGCTCAGGTCCTGGCATCGTCCACGGCTTAGCTCACACGCTATCGGTTTTAACCGGCTGTCATCACGGTCGCTCCAATGCGGTTTTTGCCCTGGCTGGAGAAAGATACAACCAGTCCTCCTGTCCGCAGAAATTTGCCGAGATGGCCCGGGCTATGGGAGTTGACACCACCGGCATGACTGCCATGCGGGCTTCCGATCAGTGGTTTGCCGAGGTTGAAAAACTGCTGCAAGACCTGGGCATCCAGTCCGGGAATCTGCATGCTCAATTTGGACTAAAACGGGAAGATTTTGGGCATATGGTCGACGTTTATGCCAACGATTTTTGCAGCCAGAGCAACCCGAGAGATTTTAACCGCGCCGATTGCCTGTCACTGCTGGAGTCGCTTTATTAAATAGTCCGGTACGAACACCCCGAAGCCTCGACCCATGAATCGGGGGTTTTCCCAGTTTTTCAAAATTGAATCGAGGGTATTTTCGTAATATATATAACCAGGAGGTTTAATATGGACCTGAAGGAAATGGAAACCAGGCTGCAGGCTATGGAAGATACCCTGGCAATTGACCGCCTGCAAAAAATATTCGGTTATTATCTGGACAACGGGCAGAATCAAAAGGTGGTAGATCTTTTCTCGGACAATGCCGAGTCCGTCGAGATTGCCGACCGGGGAGTCTGCCTGGGGAAGGATGGCATCAGGCGGTTCTTCCTCGGCTATCTGGGGGAGGGACGCCACGGCGATATGCAGGAGACTCCGCCGGGCAGAATGCTATTCCACATGCAGCTCCAGGGCGTTGTAGATGTCGCTCAGGATGGCCTGACCGCCCGGGGAAGATGGTATGTGCTTATGATCCAGGCCTGGCCGCTCAATCCCTCAGAGGGCCAGCAATCAGTCCTGGGGCATGGCGTCTATGAAAATGAGTTCGTCAAGGAAGACGGCGTTTGGAAATTTAAAAAGGTCTTCATGAGCCTGCATTTTCGCTCCCCGATTCCCGAAGGCTGGGCAGCCCTGCCCGTGATCAGCGGAGGTCGCTTTTCCGGGTCTGACCTGCCGCCCACGGCCTATCATCCCTTCCCCGACATCCAGATCGTGCCTTTCCACTGGAAGCATCCGGTGACAGGCAAATAATCCATTTGCCGGATAAAATAAGAACCATTTTAGCTGGTGCACCATCCGGACAACTACGCGACAGCATTTTATAAATTTTGGCTTTAAATGGTGGCCAGCGCCATCGGGGCAGGCGATTAGGGAGGCGCCCGCAAGGCTGCCGCCTATATAGTCACTAGCCAATCAGTAGTTCTATTATTGGGTTCAGGCTATCAAGTTCCTCCAAGTTCTCTAGTAATTTCAAAGCTTTTTCAGCGTTAGCTCGTGTCACTGTCTGAGAGAAGTCTATATTAGCTATAAATTTAGTTTTGATATCATCCATTGATAGCGGCTTTGTCAAGGGTTCACCCTTGGGGGTATCATTGGTTTCGCAGAATCTTTCGCCGTTCCTTAATTTGATCTCTATTTTGGCATTTAAGCCCGATTCCCTCAACTCTGCCAACTGTATTTGGGTGATAAGTCCTGTTTCCTTAAGTTCGAGTATAGCATACTCAGAGAAGTGCTCAGGCTTAAAGCTCCTCCTCTGGAGTGCATTAGCGACAATATATTGAAAGTTAAAAGCCGCACTGGCGTGGGGAAAACCTCCTATGCGAAAAGGCTGTCCTAAAAAATTATCTATATCCTTCCTGGGCACATAAAGTATAACCTTATCTATATCCTCTATTTTTATATTATGTTTATTCGCAATAGCTAGAGCACAATCAATTGCCGAGTGAGAACCGCGGCAGCTTGGGTAGGGCTTGAAAGTTGCGTGAGTATAATATTTTTGACCCAGGTCTTTGGTTAGAATTTTCTGGTTTATACAGCCACCGGTATAAAGGCGGTAATAGCCGAACTTACCCAGTAACGCATCTTCAGGGCCCGTCCAGCCAGCTTTAGCCAATTGTGCCGAAAAAATCCCATTTCTGGCTGCTAACCCCTGGGGAAGTTTAAAAGCTGAAGTGGCATCCCATATACTTTGAAAACTCCCCGCCAATTGATTCAGGACCAGTCCAAATGCGTTTCTCATCTGTAATTCAGTTAATCCCAGTAGGCGCCCGGCAATGGCGGTGGCTCCAAACATATTGATAGTTCCGGTATTATCCCAGCCACGGCCGAAATCAAAGCCCGATGCTGCTAATACTCGTGACGCCATATCATCACCTACTACTAAGGCAGTAATCACCTCCTTGCCGTTTACTCCCCGCATTTCGCCCATATTAACAGCAGTCATTACTGTCGTCCCGCTGATATGGTTTGGTAGGTCCTGATCATCCACCAAAGTATTGACCGGCTCAAAATCGAACGATCTGGCCATGATGCTATTCACCATCGCAGCATTTTGAGCCGGGACCTCCCCTCCCCAAACGAGGATTGTGGCTTCTTTTTTCCCTCCCCACCCTTTAACGAGCTTTATTAATTCGGCATTTCCAACCGCTTTGGCACCGCCGATTGCGCATCCCAGAACATCGATAACCTGTCTTTTGGCATTCTCCACCGCCGCCTCATCAAAGTTTTTAAAATGTGTATTCAAAATATTCGCTGACAGTTCTTCAATAGCCGTCCTTCTATTATTGTTAACCATAGGTGCCTCCTCTTATTTTTGTCCCTCATGAAATAATCTGACTTCAGCCTTAGCTAACTTTACCTCAATCTGTTAATTTTTACTAATTTGTTTGCACCTACATTTTCAGCTTCTTGCGTGATATAATGCAGGAAAATATGTTCCTTCGTAACCAATTGGAGAAAGATTTAGCAGGATGAAAAAAGAAGAACTCACAGGGAAAGTGCAAACGGTTCTGGGAATTGTTGATGCTGATTCTTTGGGGATAACTATAGTTCACGAGCACCTGCTTCATGACATGGAAATTCATTTTATTGAACCTGATGCGGCCAGCGAAAGGCATCTGGCACATCAGCCGGTTGGATTTGATAATCTCTGGTGGGTGAGACTTAATGAGAGCCGGAATCTGGACAATCTGAGATTAATTGATGAACAGCTGGCTATAAAAGAAGCTATGTTTTATAAATTAGCTGCTGGCAAGACAATCGTTGAGGTTACCGTCCCCGGCGTCTTTGGTCGTGACCCTCTGGGATTGCTCCATATCGCCAGTGCAACTAACCTCAATATTATCATGGGCTCGGGGTATTATGCGGGTCCATCTCACATTCACCAGCCGGCGATTAAGAACGATCAAGAATTCACCGAAGAAATCGTAAAAGATATCCTGGTCGGCGTTGGTAATACCGGAGTACATGCCGGAATTATCGGAGAGATCCATTGCTCGGCATTTCTAAAGGACAGCGAGCGAAATATTCTAAGATGTTGCGCTGCTGCTCAACGGCAGACCGGGGCACCGTTATCTATACATCCCAGCCCAAACGATGGTTTAGCGCTGGAAATTATCAAGATACTAAGGGAGGCTGGGGCAGACCTTAGGCACACTATTATTGGGCACATCGATCTATCAGGTTTTAGTCGAGATACCTGCCACAAATTGGCAGAGGCGGGTTGTTTTATAGCCTACGACAACTTTGGGCTTGAAGGTCTTTTAGAGCTTCCTGGACTGGGCCATGCCGTTGAACTTAATGACAGGCAGCGCATTAACGATATTATGAACCTTATTTCCGACGGCTATTTGGACTATATCCTGGTTTCTCAGGATCTGGCCACTAAACATAGATTGACCAGCTATGGGGGGCTCGGATATGCTCACATCCTGCGAGATATTATACCTTTGATGCGGGCTCGCGGGTTATCTGAAGAGCAAGAGTACAAATTATTGGTTGACAATCCGAGACGAGTTTTATCGTTTTTCTGCCCTCGCGGTTAGGAATCCCCTCGGAAGATTTTGAAATATTCTGGCCGGTATTATCTTCATAGCCTCATTCATTCGTGCTCCTCTGGAAAGAGCCGGGGCGGCTTGGTCCCGTACTTAGG
>JAGDMY010000147.1 GCA_017860765.1 Chloroflexota bacterium
AGGCGATTGCCAAGCAGACCGGGCGTACCAAACAGGCTATTGCGGTCGTTATAGACAATCTTGAGAAAAAGGGACAGGTTACCAGATCCTCAATCGATAATGACCGGCGGACCAATTCAATCCAAATCACCAAGGATGGCATTGATTATCTCAGTAAAGTTTTTCCCAACACGGTAGAGATGTGTAATGCAGCCCTGTCTTCTCTTAAAGACGAGGAAGTAGACCAATTGCTGTCTCTGGTTACAAAACTAACCCAGAGTCTCTGGCAGAAAATTGAAAGCCCCGCTCCGGAGAACGAAAAACCTGCTCGAGATTCTGCTTGAGAAGCGATTCTATCAGCTGGCAGTACCGTGCAATCCGAGCACCGGCGGAGAAGGGATATAGGTCAGGCCTTTCTTAAGCATACTCGTAAGACGTTTTTCGATCTCGTCATCCGAGATACGGCCGAAAGGTCGCGACCCCAGCCAGGCACTATGCTGATAAAGCTCCTTGATTAGACCCGTCTTTTCATATAAATCGATGAATTTACCCAACCTCGGCGCGCTAACGTCGCCCTCCCGCACCGCTTCAGAGGCAACTTCACCTGCGTATTGGCCCGCCACCATAGCTATGATGGTACCGCGCCAGTTGGCTGCACTGCCAGTCAGAATTAAGCCAGGCTTAACTATCTCAGGAAACCTCACCCCCAGGTCGGAGGTATGTCTCCAGCCATCCATGCGGATGGGAACGGCGTTTTTTAATATTTTAGACAAAATATAATTCCCTTCTTTCACCCGCTTGTACTCATCCAGGCTCATAAATTGCACTATGCAGGACTCCGGCCCGGAGGGCGTTATTTGGAACCAGCCCTTATCCAGATAAGATCCGGTATATAGCCCCCCCACCCGGTCGCAGTCCTTTACCCCTGTCAGTTCCATCGTAATGCCGCCCACACAAGTTTGGCCCGGCCTGGTCAATCCTTCCCATTTAGCGATGCCTCTGACCCCTCCGGCAATGCCATCGGCCGCAATCACCACTCCGCCGTAGACCTCCGGCAGCGCCTTCGAGCTGGTGGTGACTCCTACGACTACTCCGCTTTGCTTTATAAGACCGGTAACACGGGTGCTGAGCACCAGCTCTGCCCCGGCCCGGACGGCTTGCTTCACTATTTCCTGGTCAAAAACGGCCCGATCGACCAGATATCTATAAGATGCCCAGGGTTCGGTATTCAAGAGTCTACCATCCGGTGCAAAGAGGTGATTATCCGCACCCTGGTCCGGCCTGCGGATTACGACTCGCGGGTCCATGGACCGCAAAACTCCGGTCACCAACTCCGGCTGCTCCCTTGACACGAGATTCCCGGTGCAATGGCTGGGAACGCCGATTATTTTATGTTCTTCCAAAAGGATAGTCTTCGCCCCCCTTTCAGCGGCTGCTTTGGCTGCGGCAGAACCGGCTGGACCGGCACCGACCACTACAACGTCATACTTCAACATTTCACTCCTTGTTTTTATATCCCTGGGTACACTTATCAGACACGGAACGAGCTCTATTAAAGGACTCTGTTCAGGAGGATAAAGAGCAAGGTGGCATATATAGCCACGAACACGGCGATAGTGAAATAGGCCCCTATTCCGTACCCCCAGGACTTCCAATTGCTGGTCTGAATCGCCAAACGCTTCCCCTGAGGAATGGCCAGCGGTTCAAATTCTTCAGTCTTTTTGCGGTAATAGTTTTCTACTTGAAGTCCGTGAAATACAAAAAATCCCCATACCAGGCAGAGAATTAACCCGCCCCCGATCAATGCCGCGATTAAGTTCGGGGGTATTTTCGTCTGGCTGGTAATGGCTAAGCCGGATACCGCCACAATTATAGTATTGGCCGTTAACATTGCCGAAAGTCTGCTATGGACCTGGTCGCTGCCCAGTTTCCGCAAGTCTATGGCTGCTCTATAGGCGTTGGTGGCCCTATCAAACTCTTCAGAATTGCTCATAGTTTTTAGTCAGCGTTAAAAAATCCGACTATTTATTTAGTGGTATGAGCATCTTCAATAATTTCCATGATTTGAAGGTAATAAGTTTTAAAGGTTTGGTCCAGGCGGGTCGGTTTTTTTTGCTGGGTTAATAAGCTCTGGTTATGGAAAATTGCCATGTTTCCAGCAACTTTTATTACGGACGCCTCGATTTCAGGTGTTATGGCCATGATGCACCTCCAGATTTACGATAATTCATGATTCAAGACCTAGCCTGGCCTCTTTTTTATTATATGTCAAACGGACTTTTGCTGACCGGGGGATCAACCTGAAAACGCCTCAATAATTGATTTATTCTTTTTATAGTTATTAATTAATATTTAGAAGCACAATTTTCCAGGATTCAAAATATGGTTAGGGTCAAAAATATTTTTGACCTTTCTCAAAGCTATAGTAGTTCCGGCATCCCCCCGGTAGGCCATATCCGTCCAGGGATAGTAAGGCCGTGAGAAAAATGCCCCTTGACCGGACAGAGCGCCAAAGGCCGCTTCAGACAGCCGGGCTATCCTGTCTTTCTCCGCGGGATTGGCAGGGTTAAAGAACAGACTAAACTCACAATGGTAGTTGACCCCCTGTACAATCGGCTGGATATAAATGCCCATATCGGCCACCGGATAAGCGAACTTCACAGCCACATCATTGACAACTCCTATAAGCTTTGAGACCTTATCGTAGTCCGTAATAAAGAAGATGTCGTGGCATGATCCCCTGGGATTCATTTTCCAGTAAGGCTCCCCAGCAGGAGCATGGAAGATTTTAAGCAGGTCGAAAGCTGAAGCTCTCCCGATCGCCCTGGCAGGTTCCAGCATGATCGATTGGGCTATGGCTGCCATATCAGCTCTCAGGTATTGAATCTGTTCTTCGGGGAAATATTTCAGACCTGACATGCTGAAAAACAGCACCCAGGGCGGCAAAGTATTTTTAATGTTAGCATAATCAGCAGCCCAATTATGAGCCAGAATACCGGCCAGGTCAGTGTCGTTCAGCAGAAGGCAATCATCCGCCATTCTATTTCTTATTAGCCAATGAACAAACTCCAGCAAATTGTCGGGTCTGGATGACCCGACCAGATAAGGTTCCTCTATAAGCGGGTCATGTTCGCATCTTATACTGGCCCAGGTCACGATGCCCATGGTGCCTTGAGCACCCTGGATAAGTCTGAGAAAATCAGCCTGTATGGGTCCTGCAGCCTCATTCTGGGCCGCGCCGGTCCTCCATTGCTCCTCCAGGCTGCCCGGGCCGGCTGCTGAACCCGTTTTGAAGATATCACCGTTTCCGTAAATCACCTCGGTGCAGGCCAGGGGGTCGGAGATATCCCAGTGGTACCTGGGCATGATCACCGGCTCTCTTTCCAGCAAGCTGCCCACCACCGATTTAGAAGCCCGGGGAAGCAGCGGCAGATTCAGCCTTAGCCCTGCTTTTTTAGCGGCGGGGATCAGCTCGCTGAAGGTGACCCCGGGTTCAACCATAGCAATGCGATGTTCGGGATCGAGCCTGATGATTTTTTTCATTCCTCTGAGGTCGAGTATAACCGCCCCGCCGGTGGCCGGGACCGTGTCTCCCCGGAAGTGAGGCGGGCCGGAGCTGACCGGTACCAGGGGAGTTAAAGTCTCGTTGGCCCAGCGGACGATTTTTTGGATTTCTTCAGCGCTCTCGGGCCTGACTATGCAGCCGGGGCTGATGGGGTGAACAAAACTCTCGTCTTCGGCATACTCAGCCAGCTCTTGCGGCGCATCGGAGACCCTGTCTTTTCCCAGAATACCGATTAAATCTTCTTTGATCGCCATTTTTTACCTCGCCTTCGCTGAAGTATCATCTGTACCAAGGTTGGGCCGGCTCATTCCTTGGCATTGATGTACATAGCAGCTTCAGACACGCCATTGGGGTCGAAAGCCTTCTTTATCTTGCGCAGCCAGAGATGGTAGTTGCCCAAATGCGGTCCCCAACGATCGTGTGCCATATCGCCCCAGACCGTCACGGGCGCCGTGTAACGTTTTTCGATCGCCAGCTGCTCGCATCTTACGGTAAATTCCATCAGGTCCCTCCACCCGGCCCCCGTGGGATGGCACATTACCAGTTGTTCGGCATGACCCGTATGTCCGTTCTCAAAAACCATGCCGATAACCGCGTCAGGGCCTTCATCGGCCCGGATATTGCCTCTTTTTTGATATTCTTTCTTAATTTCCATGCAGTCCAGCATCATGCGAGTCGAAGTCTGGAACATGGCTGAGTCGCCAATCGCGCCTAAAAAGCGGCCGACTGCCCGGAAGGACTCTCTGGCCCCGCCGCTGAACCTGGTTTCAGACCATAAGTAATTCCTTTTAACCTCCTCCTTTTCCAGATGGCTCAGGAATTCTCCGCCGGTTTCCTCCATAATCCGGGCCAGGACCTTTTTGCGAAAATTGAATTCCGGTACGCTGCTCCCGGCAATAATAACCAGAAAGCCAGGCCTCCCGTGGGACTCCTTCTGTATTTCCGCGAGCAATGCAGCCCCCTCGTCACCCCCACCCGTTAAAGCCTCGCTCAGCATGGGTGGCGGCAATCGGAAAATCATCATGGCAATTTCGCTCTCTCCAATCTTCATGGCCGCTTCAATCAGCTTTTCCCAGGAGGGAAACAGGGGATGGTGAATATCGAAATTGGGTGGC
>JAGDMY010000148.1 GCA_017860765.1 Chloroflexota bacterium
CAGGGTCTCCTGAATCCTCATTTCGGCTATCTGGATTTTCCACTGGATCTCGGTAATCTCGTCCTTGATGTCACTTACTGCCTTAGTGCGGTCCAGGTTAAACTGAGCTGCGGCCAGGCCGGTCTCCGCCTGGGTGATAGAGGACTGGGCTTGAGTTTGTATCACCTGGGTCTGAATCAAGGCGGTTTGAGCCTGGGCTTGGGCCACCTTAGCCTGGGATAGGATTAATTCCAGGTTATCGGTTTCAAACTGCGCCAGCACAGCTCCCTTATCAACCTTATCTCCTTCTTTAACATTCAACTTAACAATTTTGCCGCCGGTGACGAACAACGGTCTGGCATCCAGGTCAACTCCGACTTTGCCGCTGCCATTGGCTTTGATGGTCAGGTCTCCCCTGGTGGCCTGAACCAGCTGCTGCTGGTTTTGGGCCTGGCCGCCAAAAGGATTGCAGGCCGTGACCAGCAAAGCGATAATAATCATTGAAGCAAAAACCGCGAAAACCCGCCAACTACGCATAATCTCCTCCCCTGTCATCAGGCTGCGAGCCGATTGCTCTATAAAATAAATATAATTCCGGTGCCAAATTATAGCCTTTCAGTATACCCTGCCATTACCTCAGATAGTCTAATTAATAATGGTGTAATCTGCAATAATACTAAAATACCGGGTACTAAATTTCAATCTCCTTTAATTATCCGGTGGTCCGGGTCCGGGACCGACTCCGGGGCCAAGCGCTGGATCGTCCGCCAGATTATGCTTGCGGAGTGGGATTTCCTTCAAAAAGAAGCTTACCAGCAGCGCCGCACCGACTATAATTAGACTGATAAGAAAGACTTCCGATAAGGCCAGGCTCAAGGCCTGGCGCAGTGCCTGCAGCAGCTGCTGCACGATGGCCGGACCGTCCGCTCCCAATTGGCCCGCTAAGCCCTGCATCGGTGATTGTGCCTGGGTAGTGATCAGGGCCTGCGGGTTTTGTACCAGGGCTGTCAGATGGTCAGGAGGCACCAGGGCTTTGATTTTATCTGGAACCTGGCTTAAAAATTCCTGGGCAAAGCGGTTGTTCATTACCGAACCCAGTATGGCCAGTCCGACGGCTCCTCCCATCGAGCGGAAGAAAGCGGTGGCAGAGCTGGCCACCCCCAGCATCCGGTAGGGGACGGCATTTTGCATGGCTATGGTAAAGACTGGCATGGTGACGCCGAGGCCGAAGCCGGTAATGACGGTATTCCTGATAGCTGTCGAATAGGGAGTATTGATATCCATCCTTGTCAGGAGGCCCAGACCCACTCCCATCAGGGCTGTCCCCAGTATACCGTTTATCCGGTAATGTCCCCCTGCCCGGGAAATCATCTGCCCGGATACAAAACTTCCTCCCACCATTCCCAGCATCATGGGTATCAGGATATTACCGCTGGTGGTGGCTGACGTTCCTAAAACTCCCTGGAAGAAGAGGGGAATAAAAATGATAGCGCCGAACATCCCAATGCCGGTGAGAAAGATGGTTGCCACGGATACGATCACAATCCGGTTTTTAAATAGAGACAGCGGGATGATGGGCTCCTGAGTGTGGCTTTCAATCCAGATGAAGACCACCAGCATTATCGTTGAAAAGGCAAAAAGGCCAATTATTTGCGCGGATGCCCAGGAATATTCCACCCCTCCCGATGTTAAAGCGATCAGCAGGGGGACTACGGTAAGTATGAGGGCCGCTACGCCGGGGTAGTCCACGCTATGCTGTAAATTGTCCGGCCGGAGGCTGGGAAAGAATTTAATAAACAAAATAATAACCAGCAGTCCGAGAGGGATATTGATAATAAAGACCCAGTGCCAGGAAAGCGAATCGGTCAGGAAACCTCCCAGTGTGGGACCGATGATAGAGGAAAGGCCGAATATGCCGCTCATGTAACCCTGATATTTTCCGCGTTCGGCGGGAGGAAAAAGGTCGCCGACCACCGTGAAGGCGTTGGCCATCATTACCCCGGCCCCGATGCCCTGTCCCCCGCGAAAGATAATGATCTGGGTCATGGAGTTGCTCAGACTGCAGGCCAGAGAGAACAGGATGAAAATAGCCAACCCGGCGATGTAGAAATTCTTCCGGCCATACATATCTACCAGCTTACCGGTGATAGGCACCGCCACGGCAGAGGTGATAATGTAGGCTGTGGTCACCCAGGTGTACTGGCTGAAACCGCCCAGGTCGACAATAATCCGCGGCATAGCCGTACCGACCACGGTCTGATCCAGTGAACTTAAAAACATGGCCAGCATAACGCCCGTCAGCGTCCAAATTAATTGTTGGCGTGGCAGCGTCCGTAAGCCCACGGTCCTGGGGATCTGGTTGGAAGTGATATTATTTTCCACTGTTATTTAGTTTGGCACCCAGCCTTCTAAGCTTTAGCAGCAACCGGGACAACTCCTCCAGTTCACGTTCATTGAGATTGGATAGCTTTTCCCGCATGTGGTCTTTTAAAAGCTCCTCCATATTCTTGAGGGTGCTCTCACCCCGCGGGGTCAATTTAATATTGGCAATCCTTCTATCGTCGGGATTGGTGGTCCTTTCAATCATACCGGCGCGGACAAGCTGACCTATCAGGAGGGTCATCTGCGGTCGTCGAATAAGCAGCTTTTCAGCGATTTCCGATATGGGGAGTGTGCCCTCTTCGTAGACGGCGCCCAAAATGCCAATATGCAGCCTCGATAAACTGATTTCGCGGGACATTTTGGCCGGATCTATCTTTAGCAATTTCTTATGGATGAGAGGCAGGATATAGAAGAGGTTCTCAACGATAGCATCTAAGACCCTAGTTTTCACGAAGACATCTTAATAGTTAACATTATTAACTATTATAAAGAAATCGCAGGCTCGCTGTCAAGCCAAAGGTGAAAGCCAAAGGTGAAGCATATGCCGGGCCAGGCTTTTAGCCTCCCAACTTTTTAGCTTTTTCATAGGCCGCAGTCACTGCTTGAGAGACCAGATCCGCAAAGCCGCCTTTTTCGAAAGTGGCGATGGCTTCAGCGGTGGTCCCGCCCGGGGAGGTGACCATCCGGCGCAGCTCCTGGGGAGTCCTGCCAGATTTTTGCAGAAGATGGGCCGCTCCCAGTAAGGTCTGCATGACCAGCTTCTGCGCCACTTCCGGGTTAAACCCGAGTTTGGCCGCGGCGTCTGCCAGGCATTCGACGAAGAGAAAGACGTAGGCTGGACCGCTGCCGCTGACGGCGGTGGCCATGTCCAGATACTTTTCATCGTCGACATAGACCTCCATCCCCATCACCCCCAGGATAGAGGCGGCCTGCTGCTTCTGCGCGGCATTGACCTGAGGAGTGGTGGTCCAGACGGTCATGCCCTCTCCTATCTGAGCCGGGGTATTGGGCATGGAGCGGATAAGGCAATTATGGGCCAGCCCCTGGCTTAAAGTTGAGATGCTTTTACCGGCAATGATTGAAATCACCAGCTGGTCGGGCTTGATCTGGCCTTTAAGTCCGGCCATTACTTCGGACAGGACCTGCGGCTTGATTGCCAGAATGATAATATCCTTGCCTTGAAGCGCCTGCCGGTTATCGCCGGTCACCTTGACCCGGTATTTTTGCTCCAGGTTGGTGAGTTTAGCGGCCACGATATCACTGACGGAGATATCACCCGGGGAAGCCAGATTTTGTCTCAATATGGCCGAAAGTATGGCTTCCGCCATATTACCCCCACCGATAAAGGCTATTTTCATCTTATTCTCCTTTGCTAAAGACTATTAACCGGAGTCAGGGCTTTAAGCCTCCGTAAATCATAAATCTTAAATCAACTTCTCTCCCCGAAGATTGCTCTGCCGATCCTCAGCATCGTCGCGCCCTCCTCTATGGCGACCTCAAAATCATCGGTCATACCCATTGATAGATGTTCGAGATGCAGCGCATCCCGCAGTTCTCTGAGCTCGCGGAATACCGGCCGGACCAGTTCTGGATCTGCCGCCAGGGGAGCGATAGTCATCAGGCCCCTGGCCTCGATTCCCGGTAAACGGGAAAGGGTTTCCAGGGCCGGTCCCACCTCCTCCGGTGAAAACCCGCTTTTGGTCGTTTCGCCAGCGATATTTACCTGCAGCAAGACCGGGTATTTCCCCGCAGACCTCCGGCTGATGGCCTGTATCAACGTTAGCGAGTCCACGCTTTGAATGGTGTCGAAGATCTCCAGGGCGGGCCTTATTTTGTTGGACTGGAGATGACCGATCATGTGCCAGGCAGGGCGTGGTTGGAGGTGGGATAGCGCCCCGATTTTGCCCTCGGCCTCCTGAACCCTGTTCTCGCCAAAATGCCGTAATCCAAGCCTGTGAGCCATTTCTACCGTGGCGGGGTCTACGTTTTTGGTTACAGCAATTAGAGTAACCTCGTCGACTGCCCGGCCAGACCTCTGACAGGCCCGGGCTATGCGCCTTTGCAACGTCTCCAGGTTAGATCTAACATCCGCCTGCGGCAAGCTTCACCTCGAGGCCATCTACCCGTTGGGCAAGTCTCTTAATGGCTTTTATTTCAAATCACAGGTCCGGCGGCAGGGCCTGTCCCCGGAGTGAGTGGAACGGGACAATCCTTGAATTATTTTACGACCAGATTGACTAACTTTCCGGGAACGTAGATCGCTTTGACTACCTCTTTCCCTGCGATATGCGGTTTCAGAGATGGATAGCGGGACATCAAAGCGATCGCGCAGTTTGCCGTTGACCTGGACTACCAGGGTTATTTGCTCCACCTGGGCCAGGTCATCACTCCAGGAAGGCCACTTCTGATTATGAATGCTGTAGCCGTGCCCGGTCTTGACCCAGAGCTCCTCTGCCATATGGGGAGTGCTGGGGGCAATCAAGAGCAGCAACGTTTCCTGTGCGGTCTTCCAGGCAGTCTCACTGACTGAACCTTTGGCCCGGATATCGTCCAGGTAATTAGTAAATTCCATCAGGGAAGCTATCATAGTATTGAAGCGGATCTTCTCCATATCGTCGGTCACAGTTTTGATAGTCTGATGTGTGAGACGGGTTAAGTCTTGTTCGGCCTTGTTCCGATCATCCTGGCCGGCATCGGTACGAGCGGTATAGCTATCCAGGACCAGGTTCCAAACCCGGTTAAGCCAGCGGGAGACCCCGCTGATTCCGCTGTCATTCCAATCGCCGCCCCTCTCCCAGGGCGCGATAAACATCAGGTAGGCGCGGACGGTGTCCGCCCCCATGGAGGAAACATAAGCATCCGGGTTGACTACATTGCCGCGGGACTTGCTCATTTTCATATGCTGGGAGATGATGGTGCCCTGGTTGAACAATCGCTGGAAGGGCTCGTCGAAACCAATCAGGCCAATGTCCCGGATGGCTTTGGTAAAGAAGCGGGCATAGAAGAGGTGCATGACGGCATGTTCCGCCCCTCCTGTATACAGGTCTACGGGCATCCAGTATTTGACCTTCTCTTTCCAAAAGGGGCCCTGATCATCGTGCGGGCTGGTATAGCGATAGTAGTACCAGGAGGAGCACATGAAGGTATCCAGAGTATCGGTCTCTCTCCTGGCGGGCCCCCCGCAGTCAGGGCAGGTGGTATTCACAAATTGAGCATTATATTTCAGAGGCGATTCGCCCGTAGGCTTGAACTCGGCATCTTCCGGCAGTTTGACGGGCAGGTCGTTTTCAGGCACCGGCACAATGCCGCATTTAGAGCAGTAAATAATCGGTATAGGTGCCCCCCAGTAGCGCTGGCGGGAAATAAGCCAGTCGCGCAGTTTATAACTCACCGTCCCCTTTCCCCACCCCTTTTCCTCAAGATAGCGGGTAACAGCCAGAATGCCCTCCTGGCTGGGCCTGCCATCGAACTGAGCGGAGTTAACCATCGCTCCAGGCCCGGTATAGGCCTCTTTCAGGTCCTCACCTTGCCAATCAGGCGGAGAAATAACTACCTTTATAGGTAGACCGTATTTTTTAGCGAAAGCAAAATCCCGGGTATCATGGGCTGGTACTGCCATAACGGCGCCGGTGCCATAGCTGGTCAGGACATAATCCGCAATCCAGATAGGCACCTTCTGGTTGGTCAGGCGGTTAATGGCGTAAGCCCCGGTAAAGACGCCGTCCTTTTCCTTTTCAATTGATAGGCGGTCAATGTCACTCTGACGGCGGGTCTTCAGTATATAGTCCTCGACCACCCCCATCATTTCGGGGGTGGTAAGGCTGGTAACCAGGGGATGTTCGGGGGCCAGCACCATGAAGGTAACGCCAAACACGGTATCCGGCCGGGTGGTAAAGACTCTGATCTCCTTCTCGATGACTTCGGGATGGTCAAGAGCGAAGGAGATCTCGGTTCCTTCGCTGCGGCCCACCCAGTTTTTCTGCATTATTTTAATGCGTTCGGGCCAGTCGAGCCCATCATGCTGCATCAGTTCATCGGCATACCGGGTTATCCGGAAGAACCATTGTTCCATATCGCGCCGTATCACAGCCGAATCGCATCTTTCACAGAAGCCTTCTACCACCTGCTCATTGGCCAGCACGGTCTGACAGGCCGGGCACCAGTTGACCGGCGCTTTAGCCCGATAGGCCAATCCCGCCTGGTAAAGCTTGAGGAAAAACCATTGCGTCCACTTGTAGTAATCAGGCAGGCAGGTTATGACCTCGCGGCTCCAATCATGGATCGCGCCCATGGTTTTCAGCTGCCGGCGCATGTTTTCGATATTCTTCATCGTCCAGGTAAAGGGGTGAATCCCCCGCTTGATGGCGGCGTTCTCGGCCGGCAGGCCGAATGAATCAAATCCGATAGGATGCAGCACATTGAAACCCTGCATACGCTTGAACCGGGCATGCACATCCGAAGGTGCCATGGCATACCAGTGGCCGATATGGAGGTCGCCGGAGGTATAAGGGAACATGGTCAGGGCATACCATTTGGGTCGTGAGCTATCCTCTCTGGCCTCGTAGAGCTTATCTTCGGCCCATTTCTGCTGCCATTTTTTCTCTATTTTCTCAGGGTTGTATTTTTCCACCATTCTGAATGATCTCCAGCAGGTAAAATAATCCGGGGAAAATATTAGCCCCTCGCGGGTTATTCAGGATGGCGAGGAGCCTAATACGCGCTGATTTCATCTTCTCATCGTAAATAATTGTAGCAACAAAGGATAGGCCACGCAACAGACGAAGGGCGGACTGAATTCCAATTCACAAGTCCGAATAGCTAATCACCTCAACAACCAAATTCAAGCTAGTCAATGAGTCCTGCCTGCAGGCTCTTCAAACTCTCCTTTATTTTTTCCTGCATCGCGTTTTTGGGGACTCTGGAAAGTGGCTGCAGGAAATTGAGCAGACATTCCTCTAAAATACTTTGTATGGTTTCCAGGATAAGGTCTTTCAAATTGAGCGTCATGGAATCGAGGGAAAGCCTTTCCTTCTCCTCTCCGGGTTCCTCATTGAAGGAAAGCGTGAAAATGTCCTTGCCTACCTTGAACTCCCAGAGGTTGGGCATCCCGGGAGACACCAGTTTGAACATCTGGCAGCATTGGGTCTTGCCGATCGTGGACAGGAATTTGCGGCGGAAGATTTCGCCCATAGGCAAATCTATAACTACCTCATAATGGAAAGACATTTTTTCCTCCTTGCGCGGCCCTGGCACGTTGATCTTCTCCGCCCCGGCGATAAACCGCTGACAGGATGACAGGAGTGACGATGATGGTTATCATTACAGCCATAACCGCTATACCAAACAGCTCCTGGGGAATAATACCGCGGGTGAGGCCGATACTGGCGATAATCAGGTTAACTTCGCCCCTTGGCACCATACCAAACCCAATTCTGGCGGACCCCCGGAAATTAAAACCAACGGCCAGAGAGGGTATTCCGCATCCTAATAGTTTCCCGATAATCGCCAGGGCGCTGATGGCCAGGCCGTAGTAGACTGCTCCGCCAACGGCCTGGAAATTGACCAGCATGCCCATGACGACGAAGAAGATAGGCACAAAGACATGATGTAGAGTATCGATTGGCCTCGTCAGCACATTAGCCAGTTGGGTGTTGGAGAGCGCCAGCCCTATGGAATACGCCCCGATCACGGTGGCCAGTCCGAATTCTTCGGCCAGTCCTCCGGTAAGGAGAGCTATAGCTAAAGCAATGGAGATTGCGGCGCCTACCACCTTGAAGGCAATAGCGAACCTGGCAATATATTTAGCGATAAAGATTCCTATCACGGTTATCGCTATCCAGACTCCGATGGCTTTACCGATATTTATGGAGACCTGTGAAACCTGAAGGCCGCCCAGGGAAATCCCCAGTACCACCGTCAGCACCAATATACCCAT